>JADFMN010000006.1 GCA_022563855.1 Armatimonadota bacterium | reverse complement strand
GCATGATGTGGATCCACCGCGAACGAGATGGTATTGAACGGTACTTCGGGACATTGGCGAGCTCTGGCACCGGCCTGGATCATCTGCCAACATGGGTGCGACGTCTGCATCGCTGCGAACGATGGGTGGGCGCCAAGCTCATCATCCACGCCGCACGGATAAGACACCGGAGGTCAATTGCTGCATAATCCTCCTTTGGGAGAGGTTAGGTGAGGGTTCTTAGAGATATAAAGACCCTCACCCCATCTCTCTCCCAGGGGGAGAGGGGGTAAGAAGAAACGCCCAATCTCGTTTATGCGACAACCAAGCAAACCCACAACGGTTTTGTCCTTGGGTGTGTGCGTATCGCGCACACTACCTATTCACCACCGAGATTGTTCCTGGAGTTAAATTCCAATGCAATTTGAATCAGATCATTTGTCCGCGATCGAGCCTTTTATCGACGACGGCTGGATCACGGACGTTCTCTTTGAAGTGAAAAGTGGCAAGGAAGCGACGGTTTTTTGTTGTGAAGGCGGCGTGCGCTCTGAATTCCCACTCGTTGCGGCGAAGGTGTACCGGCCGATCGAGTCGCGACAATTTCGCAACGATGCGATGTACATCGGCGGGCGCGTGCATATGGCCCGTGAAGGGCGAGCGAAGCGCGCGGTACAAAAAAGTAGCGCCTTTGGTAAGAGAGTGCAGTACGGCACTTGGCTCTGCCAGGAATGGGAGGTGATGAACGTGCTGCACGAGGCCGGCGCTGCCGTTCCCCAACCGCTCGCGCTCGGTGAACGCGCGATCCTCATGTCGTTCCTGGGCGACGAGTCCGGTGCTTCGCCGATGTTGCACGAAGTCGCCCCCGACCGAGCGACCGTAGGGCGCATCATTGATGATGTGTTATGGAACGTCGAGTTGATGCTCGATTGCGATTGTGTGCATGGCGACCTGTCGCCGTACAACATTCTGCTGCACGAAGATCGAGCGATCATCATCGACTTCCCGCAGGCGATCGACCCGCGCTTGAACCAACATGGCTACACACTGCTCTCCCGCGATATCGACAACATCTGCAACTGGGCGCACAAGTACGGCGTCAACCGCCCGGCCGACAAGATCGTGTCCAGATTATGGAGACGATTCGTGCACGGTGAACTGGGGTGACGGGTGTTGGGCAGGCCATTGACCTGCTGGGGTCAGCTGGGCGCTCGGCACTGGCCGGGCGGGTCGCAGGCATGCCGCACCCCTGACGCCCACGGATTCCAATCCGTGGGTTCTTTGCGCCCCTACGCCGTGTACGCCCCAAAACCCTTGCTCCAAAGGGCCTTTGCCGGTAGTCTGATAGCCGGTCCCATCAAGGAGATTGAAGCAACATGTTGCCAAAACACACATCGTCTGCCGTTCGATTGTACGTGATTGCCTCGCTCACGTTGGCCGTTGGGTTCAGTTCGATTGCGTCCGCTCAGCGACGGCCCGGTGGCTGGGCCGGACGGGGGGACCGGCAAGCGGACACGTCCGACGACAAGGACAAGAAGAAAGACGCCATCAAACCGTACGACGAAGTGATCACCGAGGAAGCTGTAACCGACATCGGGCTCTTCTACGTCCATCGCATCGACGACGATCTGTACTACGAGATTCCAACCGGCGCGTTCGGCAAGGACATGTTGTGGGTCACGCAAGTTGCTGAAACAACCGCCGGCTCGTCGTACGCCGGGATGCCCGCCGGCGACCGCGTTGTCCGCTGGGAGCAGCGCGGCGAGAAGGTGCTTTTGCGCGACGTTCGCTACGGCATTCGAGCCGACACCGATGATCCGATCGCTGATGCGGTCAAAGCCTCGAACCTCGCTCCCATCATCAAGGTCTTCCCGATCAAGGCGTATGGCACGGACAAAAAGCCGGTAATCAAGGTGACGGATTTGTTCACCAAGGACGTCGCCGAGTTCAGCGCGAAACGAACGCTCAACGCCGGCAACATGGATAGCGGCCGATCGTTCATCGAGCAGGTCAAGTCGTTCCCGCAAAACATCGAGATCAGGGTGCTGGCCACCTATAGCCCGTCCAGCGACGACAGCCGCGGCGGCAGCCGAAGCCCCTTCGCCCGCCGAGGCCCCACCACCAGCGGTATCACCGCCATGATCCATCACAGCATGATCAAGCTGCCTGAGAATCCCATGCAACCACGCCGGCATGACTCGCGCGTGGGGTTCTTCAGCGTGAGCTTCATTGATTTTGCTGATGACAAGAACCACGCGGCCGAGACGGTCCGGTACATCACGCGCTGGCGGCTGGAGAAGAGCGACCCCGAGGCAGAGCTCTCCGAGCCGATCAAGCCCATTGTCTTTTACGTCGGCCGTGGCACGCCCGAGAAATGGAAGTCCTACGTCAAGGCCGGAATCGAAGATTGGCAGCCCGCGTTTGAAGCGGCTGGGTTTAGTAACGCCATCCTTGGCAAGTACGCGCCCGATCCGCACGAGGACCCCGAATGGGACGCAGAGGACGCCCGTATTTCTACGATCCGCTGGGTTCCGGCCGCCATCACGAACGCCTTCGGCCCGCACGTGCACGACCCCCGCACCGGCGAAATCCTTGAAGCCGATATTCGCATGTATCACGATGTGCAAAAGCTCGTGCGCGATTGGTACTTCGTGCAAGCGGCGGCCGTCGATGAACGCGCCCAGAGTTTGCCTATGCCCGACGATCTCGTTGGTGAACTCATTCGGTTCGTCGTCGCGCACGAGGTGGGCCATTCGCTCGGCTTCCCCCACAACATGAAAGCCTCTTCGAGCTATACCATCGAGCAACTGCGCGATCCCGACTGGGTCAAGAACAACGGAACCGCCCCGTCCATCATGGACTACGCGCGGTTCAACTATGTCGCGCAGCCCGGCGACGAAGCAGGTTTGCTTCCGCGCGTCGGCCCGTATGACTACTTTGCCGCTGAATGGGGCTACCGACAGTTCGCAAGCGACGCCGATGAAAAGGCCGAGCTGGAGTCGATTGCCAAGCGCCAAATTGATGAGCCGATGTTCCGTTACGGCGGCGGCGGCGATCCCACCGCTCAAACGGAGGACCTTTCTAATCAAGCGGTCGAAGCGACAACGCTCGGCTTGCAAAACCTCGAGCGCATCGCTGCAATGCTCGTCGATGCAACGTCAACCGAAGGCGAGGACTACGACCTGCTCGACAATATGTACAACGAGCTGTTCAGCCAATGGAACCGCGAGATGGGGCACGTCGCCAACATCGTCGGCGGAGTGGAGCAGATCAATCTTTACTATGGCGATGCGGATCAGCGTTTCTTCCCGCTCGATCCGGACTACCAGCGCGACGCCGTCCGGTTTCTCGTTGAGAACGCGCTACGTACGCCCCACAAGATGATTCCGTCTGAGATTAGCCTGCGCCTGACGGCAAATGGCGTCGCCGATCGCGTGCTCAGCGCTCAAAGCCGGCTGCTGCGGACGCTGGTCAATGCCCGGCGGATCAACCGCATGGCCGAGCATGCTGAGAACATCGAATACGGCGCCTATACGCCCGCGGAAATGTTGGCTGATCTGCGCTACGGCATCTACAGCGAACTGAACGACACGCCCATGGACATCGACATCTATCGCCGCAATCTTCAGCGGACCTACGTCCAGATGCTCGGGTCGTTGGTCGAGAATCCGAGCGCCAACTCCGATCTTCCGGCGCTGGCTCGGGCTGAGTTGGTCGCGCTGGGCGCGTCGATCGAGGGCTGTGACAGCGGGGCCGCAGACAATGCAATTGTGACCGCGCATCTGCGCGATCTATCTGCCCGCATCGAAGCGGCGCTGGACCACCGCGCGACCCGAGCCGCGCCGTCGGCAACACCCGCGCTCACGGGAAGGCGTCGTGCCGGGAGTGAAGATTCACCCAATCGCGGCTGGTGCTCGGTCCCGCTTGAGACGGATAAGGATTAGATATCCGCAGGCCCATGGCCGCGCCGCGAGGCCTGGTCACTTCAGTGGCCAGGTTCGTGCGCCGTCGTGTTTTCCTTCGCTTGCCCCAGCACCGGCTGCACCCACGCCATCTCCATATCGCCCTCGGCAAAGGGATTGGGATGGGTGCGCGACGACGTCACACGCGCGCGGACATATAGTTCGTCGCCGTTCATTTCATACCGTGGCCGCAGTTCGGTGGATGTGGCCAGCACTTCACCCACCGCACTGACCGCGCCGTCTCGCCAGCGCGTCCCGATGAACCGGGTGGTGTATGTCACGCCCTCCTGCGGCTCGATTTCAAGCCACAATGTCCGATCGCTCGATCCATAATCTTTCAGCGTCACGCCGGTGGACGCGTAGAAATCTCCGGCCCGCAGGGCGGCAACGATCGCGTTCGGCGTGAGCTTGTCCGCCTTCACCCAGACCCAGCCGCGCCCCGGCTGCGAGGTGAGCCCTTGGCCGTGATGATTGTGCGAGTCGTCCGTCGCCAAGCCGTAGAGCAATCCGAGATCGTATTCGGTCAATCGAAGTGTCAGCGCAATATCCCACATCTGATCCATGCTCGGGGTGTTGTCGTCGCCGTGGTTGCGCACACTGTGGTGACCGTTATAGACCTCAAAGAACCGTTCGCCTTTGATGGCGGCCACATCCCGCGGCCCGATCGCCGTGACGTAGTTTGGATGGTTCAGGTGCGCCAGCATTGGCCGATCGAATCGCCGCGATTGTTCGATGACCGCATCCATGTTGCGCTGAATCGTCTCGAGCACGGAGTCGCCGCCTTGTGGCTCAATCAGTTCCTGCAGGTTGATCGCATTGACATGAATGGGGACGCGGTCGAATTGATCGGTGATCTCCTCACCCTGGATCATGATGAATTCGCCGGCCCGCTCAAACTTCGCCCGCAGCTCCGGCAGCGTCTGGAGGCGCATCTCTTTCGTACCATCATCAGTGGTGCGCGTTTGAACCCAGTCCGGGCCGAATCTTCGTTCGAGATCTTCGACATGCTCCGGCTTCAGCGGTCGCCAATCATCTCTCCCGATCGGGTACCACATTTCGCCATGGGAAAGGACGTTGTGATCCGACAGCACGAGGAAGTCGTAGTCGTGTTGGACGTACCAATCGATCACGTGCTCCGGGGCAGCGTTGCCATCGGACCAATAGGTATGGGAGTGGGTGTTGCCCTTGAACCATGTGGGTTTTCCCGGTTCTTGATCGCCAGCTTGGACGGTGCTGCGCGTTGCGATAGCAGCGGCCAGCAGTCCAAGGCTAATAGCTCCGAGCACGGCTTGTTTCGTCCGATTCTTCATGCTGAGATCGTATCGAAGGAAGACGGTTCAGGGAGTTCATTCGAGAAACCCACGGATTGCTATCCGTGGGCGTCGGTTCGGTATTTGGTGATGGGTAGTTACACCGCTGCTAGTGACTTCGCCTGGGCGAAGCGCTCGGCGACGGCGGACCAATTCACCACGTTCCACCATGCGGCGATGTAGTCCGGGCGACGGTTCTGGTAGTTCAAGTAGTACGCATGCTCCCAGACGTCGAGCCCGAGGATCGGCGTGCCGGGGCAATCGCAAACACCCGTCATCAACGGGTTGTCTTGATTGGGCGTCGAGCAAATGCCAAGCGAGCCGTCATCGCCGACGGTCAGCCACGCCCAGCCGGAGCCGAAGCGCGTCACGGCGGCGTTGGCGAGTTTCGTCTTGAAGTCGCTAAACGATCCGCAGCACGCGTTGATCGCCTCCGCCAACTCACCGGACGGCTCACCGCCGCCTCCACTTCCCGCCGGGGCCATGATCGTCCAGAACAGGGTGTGGTTGTAATGTCCGCCGCCGTTGTTGCGGACCGCGGCTCGGATATCGCCGGGCACCGCGTCCAGATCGCCTATCAATTGCTCAATGGTCTTGGATTCGAGCGCACCGTTACCTGCGATGGCGTCGTTGAGTTTGGTGATGTAGGCGTTGTGGTGTTTGCCGTGGTGAATCTGCATGGTCTGGGCGTCGATGTGCGGCGCCAGAGCGTCATGTGAATACGGTAGATCAGGGAGGGAAAAGGCCATGGGACTCTCCTTTCACAAAGTTGTCTCACCGGGCCCCAGGTCGTCGGCGCGACCACAGGGGGTGTCCGTTTCATCATTGCATGGGGACATTCTACCCGATGCTGCACCGGATTGGTGCCGTCGGCGTCCCGGCTGGATACGGACGCCGTGGTGAGCCGATGCCAGGGGTGGTAGCATCGGTAGGCATTGGGAGCGTCCCAACAAGGAGGTAGTCTCGTGGCTGATACACAGCGCCGCACGATCGTGGAGCAGGTCGAGTTCGCCCAGGTGTTCGGGTTCCCCAAGATCCTGCGGGCGGTGACCATGGGGTTTCAGCCGCCGCGCCTGGCGCTGGGCCTGGTGATGGTGGCCGCGTTGATGGTGGCCGGCCGCGCTTGGGACTGGGCAACCGAGCCGACGATCCATCCCGAGGGCCTCACTGCGGGGCTGTGGACGGAGGGGGACGCTCGGCGGGCCCGGATGACGTACCAGGCCGCGATCCTCGCTTATGTGGACGACGTCGACCAGCCGGATGGCGATCCTGAGAGCTGGGAGTTTGAAGCGCACCAGGTGATGGCCCTCGTGAGCCGGGGCTATCTCCAGCAGCGCCGTGACGTCGAGGGGGACGAAGTTCCGCGCACGCTCAACGAGCTCGACTACGTCCGCACCATGGAAAGGCTCGAGGAAGCTCGGCCACGAGGCACGTTCGAGGCAACGGCGCGTCATGTGACCGATGGGTTCAGCGCCGTGATCAGTGCGATCGTCCTGATTGAGCCGCGGGCGTTCTTCGTCGCCGTCGAAGATCTGTTCCTGCGTATGCCCGAGGCGTTGTGGCGGGATCACAAGCCCTTCACGATTCTGTACGCGTTGGTGCTGATCGCGGTGCTTGCGTTCGGCGGGGGGGCGCTGTCGAGGATGACCGCCTGCGAGGTCGGTCTGGAGGAGAAACTGCGCGGGCAGGACGGCGTGGACTTCGCGATGGGCAGTTGGCGATCGCTCCTTTTCTCGTTGCTGCTTCCATTGTTGATCGCCGCGGCCCTAGCCGGATTGCTGGTGCTGGGAGGGTGGCTGCTGACGCTGCCGTGGATCGACGTGCTGGGCGGCCTTCTGTACGGCCTGGCGCTACTTGCGGGCTTCGGCGTGGTGTTCCTGGTCATCGGCTATGCCCTGGGGTTCAGCCTGCTGGTGCCGGCCGTCGCCTGCGAGAACTGTGATGCCCCGGACGCCCAGCAGCGGGCATATGCGTATGTGCTGGGTCGGCCGCTGCACCTGCTGGGCTATGGGTTCACCGGTCTGGTCGGCCTGGCCATTGGTTTTGTCGTTATAAGCTTCATCGCCTCGCTGATGCTGAACGTGACCTCGGGCCTGGTCAGCATGTGGTCTGACAACTCGGCGTTTACCACCGCGGGCGGCGCATCCTTATTCAACTTGACCGGCGACACGATGGCGCTGCACATCGAAAGGCACAGCCAAGTGGCGGGGTGGTTCGTTTCCTTTTGGCGGACCGTGATCGTCGGGCTGGTCGGCGGGTATGTCTTGGCCAACTATTTCAGCGGCTCGACGATCGTGTATCTGCTCATGCGGCGGGCATGCGATGGGCAGGAGCTCACCGAGATTTGGCAACCGGGGCAGGTCCCGGGCACCGCGGCCTCGGTGCCGGTCGATCAAGACCACGCCGCGCCCCTCACCGACGGCTGAGTCCGTTCGATCTTCGTTGGGCGGTGGAAGCAGGCCTGTCTTGGAGGCGCCGGACGTTTACTCCTGCGGCGCCGCCTCGTCGTCGGTGGGCTCGTCCTGGTCGTCTTCATCCTTGAGCTGGAAGATCGATTGCGTGCGCAGGACCAACCCGCAATCGCTGCGGAGGTGATAGCTTTGCACGTGCATCTGGTCCCGGTGCCGCTGCATGTCCAGCAGCGACATGTTCGGCTTGCCGATATGATCGTCCCAGACTGACAGCAGCGTCTGCGCGTTGCGGGCGTGCTCGATCATCTCCTGGTAGGTGCCCAGGTAAAGATGGTCGGACAGGACCTCGGTCTGCATAGAGGTCATGTAGACCATGCGCTCGCCGAACTTCTCTTCGTGGTCCTTCTCTCCGGCACAGGGGAGCGTGCTGACCAAACCGCGCTCGGGCAGGCTCGCGATGTCGTCGTAGATGATCTCCGAGAGGCTGATATCCTCATGCGTGAAGCGCAGGGCATGACCGCCGCGGAAGATCCACGCTTCGAAGTCATACTCGCCGTATTTGATCTGATACCGGCCCTCGATCCCGAAAAACTCGGGGTGCAGGACACCGCGGTACAGAAGCATGTTGTAGGCCTGAAGGCTCGTCGACTTGGCTGGAAGACTCATACACCACCCTCATAAAGTCAGAAGAACGAGTCTTCTCCACCTCCTTTTGACGAATGAGCATTGTTGCGGAACTTTGGCCAAAGGCAACCCAAATTTCCAAATATTCTAGGACTGGAGAAAGCGGCGGTCTTGGTCCGATGAAGTCCAACTGGTCGTGGGTGGTGCCGCGTCACCCCCTCGTTGTGGGTGTGCCGCCCAGGAGCCGCCCCCACCGGATTCCTGCCCTTCCCCCGCATGCCTTCGCTTGAGGCTCGACTGGCTCTGCTGCGTGATGAACCCGCCTCGGCGGTCGCCGCTGTCCTCGCCGAAACCCTACCATCGGCCGAACCGACCGAGCAGCAGGCGATCTGCCGGACCCTGCTTGGCACCGGCCGCCCAACCGCCGCCGCCGCCGTGATCCGGTGCCTGCACCGGCTTGGTCCTTGGGCCTGTCCAATGTTGGGCGACGTGCAAAACGACTTGCGGCCCGTCGTTCAAACCATCGTCCGCCAAGGCCGACGTCAGCCGATTCTCAATGCGCTCGAGCTCATCCAGGAACTCGCCCTGGCCCAGTGTGTTGATCTGATCGCCTCGCTTGTGGAATCGCCGATCGACGATGTTGGCCGGCGGACCGCTCAGGTGGTCCTCAGCGTCGTGGAGGCCACGGCCGGTCCGGGTGCGTGGTGCGATCTTCGACCCGTCGGGAGGCAGCGGTTGGACGAGGCGGTGTCGGCGGGACTGCTCGCCTACAGGAATCATCGCTTCGACGAGATTCTGCTGGCGGCGGCTCTGCTGGCGGTTCGACCCGGCCCCATGCTGGCCCAAATCCTGGCCGATCCCGATCATCCCGCGCTCTTCCTCCTGCGCGGGGCGGTGTCCCAGCTCGGCCGACCCACGGTGCGCCGCAGTCTGATTCCCTGGCTGACGGTGGATGCCCTGCAGCGATCGGCGGCCCGGCAGTTGAATCGAATCAATGGACCCCAGGCCCTGGCCGACGTCCTGGAGAACGGACACCTGTTGCTCGCGCCCTCACGGCGCCGAGCCATGCGCCAGGTCGAGCGACCGACACGCTGTGTGCCGCCGCCGGCCACGGCCGTTCGCCTTCCCCTTGCGGCCCAGGTGAACCTCGTGCGCCTGATTACCGCCCTGAGCTTGCGCGCGACGTCGCGGATCGAGCGCCTGGCGGATCTGATCGCGCTTCCGTCCCCGGCGGGGCGGATGTCTGCGCTCGTCGCCCTGCTTGGACATGATTCGATCACGGTGGACCGGGCCGTCGAGCAGTTCTGCTTCGATCGTGACGAAGCGGTGGCCGCCGTCGCGGTCCGCCGATGTGTGGCCCGGACCGACGCCGGGAATGAGAACTTGGTTCGCCGACTCGAGCGCAGTCCACATGCGGGTATCGCTCGTGAGGCGACAGCGATGCTGGCGCGCCGAGGCGCGGGACGCTTCTTCCAGCGCTGGTTGGATTTGGCACGCAACGACCGGCTGGCCGCCGCCCATGCGGTCGCCGCCAATGACCGTCGGGCGATGCTGGCCGGGCTCACGCGGATGCTGGTCGACGGCGCGCGAGGTCAGAAACTTGGGGCCATCGATCTGGTCAGGCGGCTCCGGTGGAGCGCCGCGCTTCAGCGCGAGCTGATCGTCCAGTCGGCCGGCACTGATCCGCATGTGGCGTCAGCGGCGGTGGTCGCTCTGAGGGATGTCAGATCGCCCCCCAGCGTCGAGGCCATTCGCGTTGCCTTGCAACACGATGATGCCCGCGTCCGGGCCAACGCCATCGAATCGCTGATGCGCCTGGATCGCCGCGGCATTGAACGCATCGCTCCCATGGTCACGACTCGCCAGAATCGGCCACGCGCCAACGCGGTCCGGGCCCTGCTCGCCGTCAGATCCGCCCAAGGACTGCCCCAACTGCGGGCGATGTTGGCCGATCCTGATCCATTGCATCGGATCAGCGGCGTGTGGGTGGCCCGGCGAGCACGGGCGCTGACTGTGGCCAGCGAGTTGCAGCAGCTCGCCACGCAGGACAAGTTTCCGCAAGTGCGGGTCCGCGCCGGCGTCGCGGCGCGATTCCTCGCCCATGGCCCCCGGACCATAGCCGGAGCAGCACTATGATGACGATGTTTAGTTCAATTCAAGTCGCTGCACTTCAACTTGCGGTTCAGTTACACCCGCTGCGCGAACCGTTTTTGTCCGGGCAGAATAGATTCCTCGTCGCAGGTTTGGTGATCGCCATGGCTCTAGGGTTAGTAACCGTCGGCGTGCTAAGCCTCGTTCGGCGCGATCACGTTCGACAAGGGCCGACGATGCGCCGGCTGTGTCGCGCCTTGGGGCTTGAAACACCCCAGCGACGTCTGCTGGGACAATTGGCTGCTAAAACGGGCGTGCGCTGCCCGGCCGCCTTGCTGATCAGCCGGGGATGTTTCGACACCGCCCACCGTCGCTACGCACCCCAAGGCGTCGAGCTTCAGCAACTCAACCGGATTCGCCGGCGCGTCTTCGATGGTTAGCCCCGAGCATCCAGCGAACCGGGTTGTGTCAACCCGGTTCGCGCCCGCACACCATTCAGCGCCCATTGCGCAACCACCGCCAACCCATCCCTCACGTGAACCGGGGCGACACGCCCCGGCTCGCTCCTAATGCCTAATGCCTAGTGCCTTCTTCTCCCCCTCGCTGCCTTCTTCTCACGGACACGGCCCCCAGTTGGCGAGGAGGGCGAGAAGATCGGATGCGCCGACGGTGCCGGCTGATCGCGGCCAGCTACTACTACGGACACGGTCCAAAGTGCATCGCCACCGCTGCCACGTCCCTGCCGTTGACAATACCATCGCCGTTGACATCCCACGGGCAATCGTCGGGATCGTCGCACATTCCCATGTTGTGAACGACTTCAACGAGATCGTGGTGGTCAACGATTCCGTCGCCGTTCACGTCCCACGGACATTCCGGGGATTCACATTCGTCGGGGATGCCGTTGTCGTTAGCGTCTTTGCTCGTCCCATCAGCGATGTCACAAGCGTCAGGGACAAAGTTGCTGTTGCAGTCCTGGCTGGAACCATCGGCGATCTGGCACGAGTTCGCAACGCCATTGCCGTCGCAGTCGATCAATTTCAAACCTGCAAACACATACGCGGTGCCTATGGAATCGCCATGGTGGTGGTGGGTCGCCGAAACAACTGCAACATCATTCTGAAGCACGATTCCAGCGCGACTGAATTGGTCCCCGACCGATCCGTCTGATGCCTCAATACGGTCGGTCCAGATCCAATTACCGTTCACTAATCGGAAGACCGTTATAGACCCGGTCGGATCGTCCCCAACCGAGCCACCGATCGCAAGATCACCGTTGATAGCAACGCTCTCTCCAAATCTGTCGTTGTGGGCAGGAGCAAGTGCAAACACCTTCTGCTCGTCACCCCAGACCTTCCCATCAAAGGAGAATATGTATGCCGCCCCGGCATGGTTGGCGGCCTCGTCATTTCCGTGCGCTCCCACGATCACATTGTTCCCGCTGATACCGACGTCATCGCCGAAGAAGTCAAGATCCTGGCCGTCCGACGACTCTAGCTTGGCTTCCTCCGACCACTCCTGCCCGTTGAACCGAAAGATGTATGCAGCGCCAGCCCCACCATTGAAAAAATGACGCGCCCCGACGACTATGACGTTGTCTTCAATAGCAAGCGAGTGCCCGAATTCGTCGCCTTCTGCTCCGTCCGAAGCGACGAGTTTGGTCTCTAGTTTCCAATCCGAGCCGTTGTACCGATATACATATGCAGACCCTGATCTGTCGCCTCCGTCGTCATCTAGATACGCGCCGACGACCAACACATCGCCGCGGATCGCCGACGAAACGCCAAAGCGATCAAGAAACTCGCCATCTGGAGGGATCAGCTTGACCTCCTGGATCCACCCAGATCCGTCGAATCGATAGACATAGGCCGAGCCAACGTCAAAGCCCTCATGCTCATCGTCTCTGGACCCGACTACGGCAACGTCGCCGCTGATCGCCACGGACCATCCGAATCGATCATCAAACTCGCCATCGGGTGCCTGAAGTTTGGCCTCGAATTCCCACGTTCCTCCTTCGTAGCGGAAGACGAATGCCGCCCCGGTGAAATTGGATATTCCGTCGGCTGTCCAAGCACCGGTAAGGATGACATCTCCATCAATTGCGACCGACCCTGTTAAATGACTCGGCGGCAACAGTTCCGTCACCTCGCAATCGCCCGAGGCCAATCGATCTGCTCCTAGAACAGCGACTGCCGTCAGTCCATAAGCAAAGCGTCGGATGTGCATCATGGCTCCATTCCCTATTTGAAGATTGTCATTGGTGCAAGGAAGATCTGCTATACAATCCGCCGAGCGGGAAGCTCGTGCATGCGACGACGGGTACGATCACCTTGATTCTATCTCGCTCCGTCTGACAGGGAAAGCATGTCCCGGAAGAACCTTGGCCCCAACATCTTTTGACAATCGACGACCTACGGTGAAGGTCACGTTTGAGACGACATTTCCCATTTGACCTTCGCCCGACAGGCCGCACAGTGGTACCCGCGGGCCGTCCGTGGCCGCCCCCGGAGCCAGGTGCCATCGTGCAGCCGAACAGAGAAATTTCCACCCTCGATCTACCTGAATTGTCCTCTTGTGTGGTTTCGTGTCAATAGCCGAGGCGTGATTTAATCAAGTGAAGCCTAGGGGCGGGCGGCGCGGGGGGCTTGAGTCGCGCGGAAGAGGGACGCTGCGCGTCACCCGCTAAACGGGAAGATTCGTGCCCACGGCCACGCGAGTTTGTACTGGATGCCTTGATGCCTCGATGCCTTAATGCCTTGATGCCTTCTTCAAGGACACGACCCCCAATTGGCGAGTAGGGTGAGCGGGTCGGATGCGCCGACGTTGCCATCGGAACAAAAAACCCGGCCAGTGACGGCCGGGGGTGTGAGTGTTGTACTCGGGTCCGCAGTTTCCCGCGCGCAGGAGCACGTCAGGACCAATCATCATCATCGTCGTGCTAATTGACAGTGATACGCGTGCCCACCGCATCGGTCGGGCCGAGCGGGATGACGCCGAACGGATTGAACAAGTCAGGTCCGATGAGAATGTTGACATCGGATTCCAAATTGGTGAAGGTGTCGCCGACAATGAGCGCTGTCGCGTCGACCACCAAGTAGCCAAAATGCTGGTTCGTCTCGCCGTCGAAGACCATTTTGACGACCTTCAAGATGACGGTGCCGGCGGGACCACGCTTCCACGCCCCGTATCCGTCGCTGCCGTTAAAGGGAAAGAACTCGTTGGCGCTGTTGGGATGGAGTGTGGTATTCGTCTCCGAAATGGTTCCACCCTTGTGGAGGGTGATGATCTCTTGGAACGGCGGCGTTCCCTTGGCGGTCACGGTGAGAACAAATGTTCCCTCGGGGCTGCTTAACGCAGGGGCTGCCTGGCCCGAAGAGAACACCAAAAGAGCCACCCCCACAATGGCCAGGAACGCGACGGACATGAATCTCTTGTTGCACATGCTTTTTCCTCCTGTGCTGTTTGTAGAACGTTGCATTACGGATATACGAAAACGCTCCCCACGACCGTACTAGTGGACGCACGAGTGGTTTGATGCATTCGGTCTGTCCCGGTGGGCGCGGTACCAATGATGGCGGCCGCCGCAACCGCGTCGGGGCAGGTATTCATTGAGTTTGATCAAACGCGCTCCGCCCCCCCCATCTCTTCGCACCCTCCTCAGGCAGAGGTCGCACAACTGCGCCTGCCGCAAGTCCATGCCCGCCCCCGGAGATAGGTGCCCCCTGTGCAGCCGGACGGAGCAAATCCCACCCTCGGTCTATCCGAATTGTCCTCATCTTGTGGTCTCGTGTCAATAGCCGAGGCGTGATCTAATCAAGTGAAGCTTGGGGGCTGGAGGCGCAGGGGGCTTGAGTCGCGAGGGGAGCCGGACGCTGCGCGTCACCCGTTAGAGGGGAAAGGGACGCTGCGCGTCACCCGCTAAACGGGAAGATTCGAGACCACGGCCTCCGGCTCGAACTGATATCCTTCGCCACAGATGACAAACAACGAACCGGGACGACGATGATGCACGAGCGTACAGATCACCTGCGGCGCGTCGCCCGGCAACACTTGGAAACAGCGAGATTGCTCGGTGTGGACTTTGTGCCGATCAAAACCATGCCGCCTCAGCCTGTCGCGGTGACGCATGAGATCGAAGTGACCGGTCCGCCCGCCGCCGCCGCCCCGGCCGCCCAACCGCGGGCCGCGGCTTCGCTGTTTCAAGCGGAAGCGCCTGCCCAATCCGCGCCACAATGTACGCCGCAAGAGAAGGCCGACGCCCTTGAGGTGCTGCGCACGCGTCACGACGAAACCTGCCCGCACTGCACCACGGCGACCGCCCACTCGCAGACCGTGTTCGGTGAGGGCGCGCCCGATGCCGAGCTGATGTTCATCGGCGAAGCACCGGGCGAACACGAGGACCGCACCGGCCGGCCCTTCGTCGGTCGCGCTGGCCGAAAGCTCGACGAGATCATCCAGGCCATGGGCCTGGCCCGACCCGACGTGTATATCGCCAATGTGCTCAAGAGCCGGCCGCCGGCCAATCGCACGCCCCTGCCCACTGAGGTCGAGCAATGCGCCGCGTTCCTGGCTGAACAGATTCGGATCATCCAGCCGAAGGTCATCGTCGGGTTGGGCGGACCGGCGGTGAAGTGGCTGCTGCGGACGAGCCAGGGGATCACCCGCCTCCGGGGCCAATGGGACACATTCACGGACGCCGAGTTGTCCGTGCCCGTTATGCCCACCTTCCACCCTGCCTACTTGCTACGAAACTACACGCCCGATACCCGACGCAAGGTCTGGTCGGACATGCAGCAGGTGATGGCGTATCTGCGACCGGCGTCCAAGTGACGGGTTTTTGTCCAGATCGCGCGGAACCAGCGCGGCGTGCCCTGCGGAATGGCTCATACCGGGTGGTAGGAGGCGGCGGTCTAAATCCACCAGGATTTCACAAGCCCCCCCACAAGGAGCTCGTCCTGCCTCGGCAGCGACGGGCTCTTCTTGTTTTGCGTGGGTGGATCGAAGCCGGCATCCGGCCCATCATCCGCCCACGAATCAGTGGAGATGCCCTCCGTCAGCCCTTGTGGCTTTGTTGAACGATCAACGTCACAGGCCCGTTGTTGACGACGCTGAGCTTCATTCTCGCGCCGAACACGCCGGTCTTTACGGACAGCTCGTGCTTGGTGCGCAGCCGTTGAGCCACCGATTCATATAAGTCTTCGCCGATACGAGGTTCGGCCGCGCCGGCGAAGCTCGGGCGATTCCCCTTCGCGCAGTTCCCCGCCAACGTGAATTGACTCACCAGCAGCACCGCCCCGGCGATATCTCGCACGGACCGGTTCATCTTGTCCTGTTCGTCGGGGAAGATGCGCAGCCGAGCGATCTTCCCGGCGATCCATTCGGCCTGGGCCTCGCCGTCACCCCGCTCGACCGCCAGCAGCACACACAGCCCGCGCCCGATCCGGGCCTCGTACGCCGGTGAGTCGACGCTCACGCTCGCTTCGTCAACCCGCTGAACTACGGCGATCATGACGAACCAATCCCCGATTACAGCAAGGCGACCGCAGCGCTGCTGACCATCGCATAGCCCCGGTCGTCGTACGCTTGACGGTAATCGATCAGCTCGAGGCGGTCCGTCTCGCTGAGGGCCAGCAGCGCGGCCATGTTCCCGATGCTGCACCAGCGCGTGGGATTCTTGTTCCAGCGCATGGCCCCGAGGAACTCCTCGGGATCGCCGCTGAGAAACTTCACCAGCATCTCGCGATCGTGTCGCTCAACGTCAAACCGGCGCTGCTCGTCGACGGCCCGCGGCTCGCCGAACTGCGGCCCGACGTGACTCAGATCGCTGGAGGCCACGAACCGGGTGGTTCCGCCCACTTCCTGCAAAACGTCCCCCAACGCCGTGACGAAGTCCTCCGTTCGGACCCGCTGATCATCGTCCTGAATCATCGGCGTCATCGGATCGGGAATCAGGGCGGCTACGATCGGCACTTCGCCAAAGAAATACTGCACCCATGGCAGTTGCAGTTGAATCGAGTGCTCGGCAAGGTGGTCGAGCTGATCGACAATCAGGGGCCGACCAAACTGCTCCAGCAACATGCCGATGACGATCGAGTCCGCGGGATTGTGACCCATCGGCGAGTCGAACCCGTACTCCGACATCACCACGCCGTCTCCCAACCCGAAGTGATTCGTCCCCAGGATCACGATGCGGTCCGGCGGGTCCAGGTCCTTGAAGCCGTAGTACGCGCCTGCGTAGTTCGGCCAGCCTCGCTCGTAATCCAGGTGCGGCGCCACAATGGCCGTGGCCGGCGCCGCCAGTTCCGGATCGTCGGTCTCGTCCAGGTAGCCCTCAATCGCCTTGCGGCACTCAGCCTCGTCCTTGCCCATCGCGCGCGATGCGGTGGCAGGGAACGCGCCCTTGCTTTGAAGCTTCTCTTTCAGCTCCGTTTCGAGTTGCTCGAACGTTGGTCCCCACAGCAGCCCGAGCTTGTCCAGTTGCTTGGCCAACTCGATCAGCTGATCGACATCGCCGTTGAGCTGTTGCGCGATCTTGTCGATGGTCCGCTGACCCTGGAACTGCTGGAGGGCCGCCATCGCCTGGGCCGGCACGATCATCGTCTGCTTGGACAACATCGCCGGGTCGCGCAGCGCGATATACGCCTTGCCGTCTTTGCGCACCGGCATCGGTTGCAACGGCCGCAAGTGTGGCAAACGAAGATGCTTAGGCAAAGATTCCAGTGACATCGAAGCTGCTCTTGGACCAGTAATGTAGCGGGGGCCGCCGCGAATGAACACCCGTTGGACACGGCCCTCACAAACGCAGGTCGAGCATACGACGCAACCCCACACTTGGACAAGCCACGGGCCGGCCAAATCGATCGCCGTCACCATTGGCAAACACACCCACCCATCCTCCCTCCCCAAAGCCCAGGGAATTCCGGGGGCCAATCCCTGGGACTCCACCCCCAAACCCTCAAGCCTCAAGCCTCAAGCCTTCTTCTCCCCCACGATGCCATCGGTGAAACGGCACGTCGCTCCAATCGCCCCCGGCGGGTCAAGCCCGCCGGCGAAAACACGGCGATCGAGGTCTTCCCGAATGCCAAATGCCTAGTGCCTAATGCCTAATGCCTTCTTCTTCCCTCGATGCCTCGATGCCTTGATGCCTCGATGCCTTGATGCCTTCTTCCTCACGGACACGGGCCCCAGTTCCCCAGCAGCGCGAGAAAGTCTGACACACCAACATCGCCGCTGTCGTCGAAGTCGGCCGGGCAGTCTCCCTTCGGCGGGCACGGCCCCCAGGCGCCCAGCAGCTCGAGAAAGTCTGACACGCCGACGGAGCCGTTGGCGTCGAGATCCCACAGACAGATGCCGTCGAGGAATAGGATCCACACTGCACCACGGGACCCACCCCCGTCGTCATCGTTCTGGGCCCCCACGGCCAGGTCGCCCACGCCGTCGCCGTCGAGGTCCCCCAGCGAGGCCACCCAGCCGAAGTGATCGTTATTATCCAGGATGCCGGTGAAGCCGCCTTCGGTGTCGCTGATCTTCTGGTGGGACTTCACCGTGCCGTCCGTGTTGAGGAACAGGATCCACACCGCGCCACGGTTGGCCCCCCCGTCGTCATCGAAGCCGGCCCCCACGGCCAGGTCGCCCACGCCATCGCCATCCAGATCGTCCAGCGACTTTACCGAGATGCCGAACTCATCGCCATTCGACAGGATGCCTTTGAAGCCGCCTTCGGCGTCGCTGATTTTCTGGTGGGCTTTGACCGTGCCGTCGGTGTTGAGGAACAGGATCCACACCGCGCCACGGTTGGCCCCCCCGTCGTCATCGCCGATTGCCCCCACAGCCAGGTCGCCGACGCCATCGCCATCCAAATCACCCAGCGACGCCACCGAGCGGCCGAAGCGATCGCCATTATCCAGCGGGGGTCCGCCGCCTGCGGTGGAGCTGATCTTCTGGTGGGACTTCACCGTGCCGTCCGTGTTGAGGAACAGGATCCACACCGCGCCGCGGTCCTCGCCCCCGTCGTCATCGTAGTTTGCCCCGACGGCCAGGTCGCCCACACGGTCGCCATCCAGATCACCCAGCGAGGCCACCGAGAGGCCGAAGAGATCGCCATTATCCAGCGGGCCGGTAAAGCCGCCTTGTGTGTCGCTGATCTTCTGGTGGGACTTGACCGTGCCGTCCGTGTTGAGGAACAGGATCCACACCGCGCCACGGTTCTGGCCCCGGCGGTCCCCGTCGTCATCGAAGATGGCCGCCACGGCCAAGTCGCCCACGCCGTCGCCGTCGAGATCACCCAGCGAGGCCACCGAGAAGCCGAACTGATCGTTATCGTCCAGCGTGCCGCCGAATCCGCCTTCGGTGTCGCTGATCTTCTGATGGGACTTGACCGTGCCGTCAGCATTGAGGAACAGGATCCACACCGCGCCGCGGTCAGAGCCCCCGTCGTCGTCATGCCGCGCTCCCGCGGCCAGGTCGCCCACGCCGTCGCCGTCCAGATCACCCAGCGAGGCCACCGAGAGGCCAAAGTGATCGCCATTGTCCAGCGTGCCGGTGAAGCCGCCTTGGGTGTCGCTGATCTTCTGGTGTGACAGCACCCAGCCGGACTGGGCCAGCGTGCTTGCTGCGACCAGCGCAGCAAGCGCGAACGTCAATGCCCCTCTCGAAACAACAGAAGTGTTCATGTTCCCTCTCTAGTACAGATTCACAGTACCGAACTTCTAAAATACCCCAGACCGCGACGGCTTAGACTCAAACGCGCCTCGCAATCCCGGTAGATTCACCGGGGGAAGTAGCTCGCGCTGCTGACTCCAGTTCCTCACTCGCGCGAATCCCTGACGCTTGTGCCTGGCGTCGAGAAGTCATGGATTCCGAAGCACAACAGGTTGCGGCGGGGCTTCGATCAATCATAATATAGGAAGCGTCGCCGGGTGGTCGCCTAGTAGTCGCCAGATCGTCGCCGGGGGGACGAGACGACGCCGAAGGCAGACGACGCCGGAGGCAGGCGACGGACGGGAGTCGGGCGACGGAGTGAATTGTATGCGCAGCACAGGCCGGATGATTCTAGTGTCGCTCAGCGCGATCTGTTTCCTCGTTGGAATCAGTCGTGCCTGGCCGTCGGCAGAGGCGAGCGAACCGAAACCGCCGACCGTAAAGAAGGAGATCATCTTCAGCCGGGACGTGCTTCCGATTCTGACCCAGCACTGCTTCCCTTGCCACGGACCGGACGAAGGCGCCCGCGTCAACACCCTCAGACTTGACCTCTTCGAAGTCGCGACCGGCGATCGCGGCGGCTACTATGCGATCGTCCCCGGCGACCCCGACGCGTCGCTGGCACTGTTGCGAGCGTCGACTTCAAACCTGGAGATGCGGATGCCGCCGGCCGACTCGTCGATCGCGCCTCTGAACGAAGAGGAGATCGAGGTTCTCCGTGCGTGGATCGCATCGGGCGCCGAGTACGGCGTCCACTGGTCCTACAAACCACCGGTACTGCCCGAACTGCCGCCGGTGAAGCAATCCGGCTGGACGAAGAACGGCATCGACTACTTCGTTCTCAACCGCCTGGAAGAAGAAGGTCTGAAGCCAAATGCCGAAGCAGACAAGACGACGCTGATCCGACGCGCATACCTCACGCTCATCGGCCTTCCGCCGACCGCTGAAGAGGTCGAAGCGTTCCTTGCCGACGAAAGCGGCGACGCCTATGAACAAGTAGTCGACGGCCTGCTCGCAAACCCGCGATACGGCGAGCACCAGGCGCGGTACTGGCTCGACGCAGTCCGCTACGGCGACACCCACGGCCTGCACCTCGACAACGAGCGTTCGATCTGGCCGTACCGCGACTGGGTCGTGCGCGCCCTGAACGACGACCTACCGTTCGACGACTTCACCGTGTGGCAGCTCGCCGGCGATCTTCTGCCTGCGCCGACCACCGACCAGATGATCGCGACAGGGTACGTCCGCATGAACCCGACGACGAACGAGGGGGGCGTGATCGTCGCGGAGTTCCAGGCCAAGAACACGTTCGACCGCATCGAGACGACCGCCACCGTTTTCCTCGGAATGACCCTGACCTGCGCACGGTGCCACGACCACAAGTACGACCCGATCACGCAGGAAGACTACTACCGGATGTTCGCGTTCTTCAACAGCACGTCGGACGCCGTGATGGACGGGAACAGCCTGCTGCCAGAGCCGGTCATGAAGGCGCCGACACCAGAACAGGATCTGCGAGTCAAGCGGCTCGAGCGGTTCAAGAAGTTCTTCGCCGGCAGGGCAGACATCGACTCTGCGAGGGAGTGGGCGGCAGACCTTGCGACCAAGCAACCGCGGTTCAGCGGTTGGGAGACGACAGCCGCGTTCGCCGCAAAGGACTTCGACGAAGCGTACGACAAGGACTTCGGCCCGGAGCCCGGCGGCGAGGACGTTGAGACCGAGTGGAAGGAGTTCGAGTACAAGCTCGGCGAGACGAAAGCGACCATAATCGGCAAGGACAACGCGGCGGTCTACCTGAGGACGACGATCGACGTTCCGATCTCGCAGGAGATCAGCTTGAGCCTCGGCAGCGACGACGCGATCAAAGTTTGGATCGACGACAAACTGGTGCACCAGAACAAGGCTCAGCGCGGCGTGGCGCCGAACCAGGACAGTGCGACGACTACTGTGGAAGCCGGAACGCACACCTTGCTCGTGAAAATCGTCAACGCGGGCGGCGCGGACGGCGTGTACTTCAACTCTGGCTCGCCGACGATCGAGCGCGCCGTCGCGCTCTCTGAGAAAGAGTTGTCGGAAGAAGAGACGCTGCTGCTCAATGGGCTGTACCTGACCGGCGGCCCCGATTCTAAGGACGCGGAGCTGTACAGGGGGTACGACGCCGACCTGACGAGGCTGAACGACTCTCTGCCTTCGACTTACGTCGCGAAGGAGATGGATAAGCCGCGCGAGGCGTTCGTTCTTCGTCGCGGCGAGTACGACCAGCCGCTACAGAAGGTCGAGCGCGGCATCCCCGTGAAATTCGGCTCGCTGCCGACAGGCACCAAGGCAGATCGGCTCGCGCTGGCGCACTGGCTGACGGACCCGAAGAACCCGCTGGTCTCACGCGTCTTCGTCAACCGGGTTTGGCAGAGGCACTTTGGAACCGGGATCGTCCTGACGAGCGAGGACTTCGGCAGCCGAGGCGAGTGGCCGACCCACCCGGAGCTGCTCGACTACCTCGCGACCTCGTTCATCGATAACGGCTGGAGCATGAAGGCCCTGCACAGACAGATCGTGACCAGCGCGACGTTTCGGCAGAGCGCCGTCGTCAGCCCCGAGGCGGCAGAAAGCGATCCGCTGAACAGGCTGTTCTCCCACGGCCCTCGCTTCCGGCTCGACGCCGAGGTGATCCGCGACCAAGCGCTCTATCTCAGCGGTCTGCTGGTCGAAAAGATGGGCGGCAAGGGCGTCAACCCCTACCAGCCGGAAGGCCTTTGGGAAGCCGTCGGCTACACAAGAAGCAACACGGCCAACTATATGCAGGATACCGGCGACGCACTGTACAGGCGGAGCATCTACACGTTCTGGAAGCGAACGGCGCCACCGGCGACGATGGCGATCTTCGACGCGCCTACGCGCGAAGCGTGCGTCGTCAGGCGGTCGCGGACGAACACGCCGATGCAGGCGCTCGCGGTCATGAACGACCCGCAGTTCGTAGAGGCCTCGCGAAAGCTGGCAGAGCTCGTCATGGCCTCATCGGACGATAATCGCGAACGCGCGGCTTGGCTCTTCAAGAAGGTCACCTCCAGAAAGCCGACTAGCGTTGAGCTGGACCTTGTGGGCAAGGCGTACGAACGGCAGAAAGCACATTTTGCGAATGACGCGGACGGCGTCGAAGGGCTGCTGACCACGGGCGAGTCGCCTTTCGACGAATCTCTTGACCGGATCGAGCTTGCGGCGTGGTCGATGGTCTGCAACCTTGTCCTGAATCTGGACGAGGTCTTGACGCAGCACTAAGCAGGGGCGTCGTCCGCTTTGCTGTCGGCCGCTTCGCCGTCGTCCGCTTCGCTGTCGGCCGCTTTGCTGTCGGCCGCTTTGCTGTCGGCCGCTTCGCTGTCGGCCGCTTCGCTGTCGCCTGGTCGACTTGGCGACGACTTGGCGACAACCAAACGACTACCAGGCGACGCCGAAGGCAGGCGACAACCAGGCGACGCCGAAGGCTGGCGACAACCAGGCGACAACTAGACGACGCCGAAGGCTGGCGACAACCAGGCGACGTTCCTCAAAGAGGCCCCCACTATGATACAATCCCCAGTAGAGGAACGAAATGGACCCTATTCGAGAGAGCGAACTGTTGATGACCCGGCGACAGCTGTTCGGACGGACGGTCTGCGGCGTCGGCACTGCCGCGCTGGCGAGCCTTCTCAGCGCAGACATCGGCCTGCCATCGCTCGGCAGCATGGCGCTGGGCCAAGACCCACAGCGCTACGGCGGTCTCGACGGCGTTCCTCACTTCGCTCCCAAGGCAAAGCGCGTCATCTACCTCTTTATGTCGGGCGCGCCGAGCCAGATGGACATGTGGGACTACAAGCCGAAGATGCAGGAGTCCTACGACGTCGAGCTTCCGGACGAGATCCGCAAGGGTCAGCGCATCACGACGATGACCAGCGGCCAGGACCGCTTCCCCGTCGCGCCCTCGAAGTACACGTTTGAGAAGTACGACAACAACGAGGACGGCGCGTGGGTCAGCGAACTTCTTCCGTACACCTCCGAGGTTGTCAAGGAGCTGTGCATCATTCGGTCCATGTTCACCGAGGCGATCAACCACGACCCGGCCATCACGTACATCCAAACTGGCAGCCAACTGCCGGGAAGGCCGAGCCTCGGCGCGTGGACGAGCTACGGGCTCGGGAGCATGAACGAGGACCTCCCCGCCTACGTCGTGCTGCACTCGAGCTGGACCGGCAGACAGGAGGCGCAGGCGCTATACCACAGGCTCTGGGGCACCGGGTTCCTTTCGAGCGAGTTCTCGGGCGTCGCGCTTCGCTCGAAGGGCGACCCGATCCTGTTCCTGAGCGACCCCAAAGGCGTCGACACGAAATCCCGGCGCGAAATGCTCGACAGCCTCGCCGAACTGAACCAGTTGCAGCTCGAAGCGTTCGGCGACCCGGAGATCGCAGCGCGCATCAAGCAGTACGAGATGGCGTACAAACTGCAGACGAGCGTCCCCGAACTGATGGACCTCGGCTCCGAGTCGGACGAGACGTATGAGCTGTACGGCGAAGAAGCGCGAAAGCCCGGAACCTTCACGGCGAACTGCCTGCTTGCCCGCCGGCTTGCTGAGCGCAACGTACGGTTCATCCAGATTTTCCACCGCGGATGGGACCAGCACGGAAACCTCACGGGCGACCTCCCGAAGCAGTGCAAGGACATCGACCAGGCGTGCGCCGCGCTGATCAAGGACCTGAAACGGACTGGTCTCTTGGACGACACGCTCGTCATCTGGGGCGGCGAGTTCGGCCGCACGATCTACTGCCAGGGGCCGCTCACAAAGGAGAACTACGGCCGCGACCACCACCCGCGGTGCTTCACGATGTGGATGGCTGGCGGGGGCGTCAAACCGGGAACCGTCTACGGCCAAACCGACGACTATTCGTACAACATCGTCGACGCGGACGGCAACCCGATCGACCCGACTCCCGACGAGTTCACTCCGGGCGCGGTGCACATTCACGACCTGAACGCGACGATCCAGCACCTGATGGGAATCGACCACATGAAGCTGACGTACAAGTACCAAGGTCGCGACTTCAGAATCACCGACGTGCACGGCCACGTCGTTCACGATCTGATCAAGTAGTCGGACGCAGCACTCCGCACGGGACTTGTTTCTTCGCTTCTGCCAGCCAGACGATCGCCTGCGTTATCAGGCGGCGAAACATCGGGTCGGAATACGACTCGTTCGTGTGGCCAAACCCCGTGTAGAAAGCCCGCCCTCCCTCGTATTCGTGGCACCACATGATCGGGTGATCGTCGCCCATCGTGTGGCCGTTGTAGCTGCCGGTGTCGAGCCGCGCGAGGATGCGAACCCCTTCTGCCGGTATTGCACGGTAGTCGTACCACTCGTCCTTGCGCACCCAGACTTCCGGCAGGAACTTCGTAGCCGGATGCTCGCGGTCGACGACCATCACCTTCGCATCCTGCACCGCCGGATGGCCTTTGAAGTAACCGCCGACGAGACCGCCGTACCACTCCCAGCCGTACTCCGTATCTGCCGCAGAATGGATGCCCAAAAAGCCGCCGCCCTTGCGAATGTACAGCTCGAACTCCTTCTGCTGCGCATCGTCAAGAATGTCGCCGGTTGTGTTGAGGAACACGACGGCGTCAAAGCCTCGAAGGATTCCCTCACGGATGTCTTCCGGGTTTTCAGAAAACGTTGCCAGCCAGTCATTTTCGGCGGCCAGTTCGCGAAACATCTTCTTTCCAGCGTCGATCGATCCGTGCCGGAACCCCGTCGTTCGAGAGAACACGAACACCCGCAGGCCAGCGGGCACGGTCTCCGTTCGACCGAATGTGTCGCTCTGTGCGCTTGCTGCAAACAGCAGTAATCCTATCACGACCCTAGATTAGCTTCACGACGCCTGGACACGCAACCCCTGGTTGCTCACGGGCTATCGCGCCGTTCGCTGCCCACGGGGGAGTCCCGAGTATTCAGTCCCGAGTCCCTAGATTTGGAACGCATGCCATCGGTCTCTGTCCCGAAACGCTCGAAATACGCGCATCAGAAAGAAAGAGCGTCAGCTCCGCGCGTGCAAGCGTCGCCCGGACTGGTGCTGAGTCCCGAGTGGCGGACGCACAGCGGTCCCTCTCCCCTTGAGGGAGAGGGTTAGGGTGAGGGGGCGAATCAGACAAAGTCCTTTCCGCAGAAGGCGCGAACAGCAGAGAAAGCGGTGTCGCAGGAGCACCACCCTCTAGGGTGAAACTGCAAGAATCGTGGTGCGGGTCTCCAGACCTGCATGTCGGGCGCGAGCACAGTGTCGCGAGGACGCTCGCCCTGCCAAGAAATCCCTCCCCAGGTCCGCAACAATTCCGCATTCACGATGCTATCGTGGCCGGGGGAGGATAGGAGGGGGCAGCGAGCATCGATCAAACGAACAGCACGCCGGGGTACCCTCGCATGCGGTGCCGAAGCTCGAAGTCCGCGACGTCACGATGCAGTTTCCCGCCGTCCGCGCGCTGGACGGTGTGTCCCTGGCTTTCGATCCGGGCGAGGTTCACGCGGTCATCGGCGAAAACGGGGCCGGCAAGAGTACGCTGATGCGCATTCTGTGCGGTCTGCAAGAGCCGACGAGCGGCCAAGTCCTCCTGGATGGCGCGGCGGTTCAAATTCGGGGGGTTCGCCACGCGCTTTCGCTCGGCATTGCGATGATCCACCAAGAGCTGGACGTCGTCGACGACCTGACCGTCGCCGAAAACGTGTTCCTCGGCAATGAGCCTCGAAAGTTCTACCTGTTGGACAAGCGGCAGATGATCGAGAAGACGAACGCAATCCTAAAGAGAGTGAGCGCCGGGTTCGACGCGACGACCAGGGTCGCGGACCTCTCGATCGCGGGCAAACAGCTAGTCGAGATCGCCAAGGCGCTGTCGCAAGAGGCGTCGATCCTCATCATGGACGAGCCGACGGCCGTGCTAAGCGATCGCGAAGTTGAGTCGCTGTTCAAACTCATCAGCGATCTTCGCGGTCAAGATGCGACCGTCATCTACATCAGCCACCGCCTCGCCGAGGTAGTAACGGTGGCCGACCGCATCACCGTGTTGCGCGACGGGAAACTCGTGACGACGCTCGAACGCGGAGCAGCCACGGAAACTCAGTTGGCGAACCACATGGTCGGACGAGAGATCGGCGACGTCTATCCGCCGAAGACAGAGATGCCGAGCGGCGATCCGGCTTTGATTGCGAAGGACATAGTCGCAGAGGGAGTGAGAGGCGCTACGATCAACGTGCGCCCAGGCGAGATCGTCGGGCTCGCGGGGCTGATCGGCTCCGGTCGAAGCGAACTGTGCGAGGCGATCGTCGGCGCGCGGCCCATGCGGTCGGGCACCATCGAACTGATGGGAAAAAGTATCACTTGCAAGTCGCCGAAACAGGCGGCGAAGCATGGCATCGCCTACGTCTCCGAGGACCGCAAAGGCTCGGGGCTCGTGCTCGACATGAACGCGATCGAGAACACGACGCTCGCAAACCTCTCGAAGTACGCCCGACCGCTGATCGACAAGAAGCGCGAGCGGCAGACCGCCGAGCGTTGGCAGAAGGATCTCGACATCCGGGTCGGAGACTTGAAGGCGCCGCTCCTCTACATGAGCGGCGGGAACCAGCAGAAAGTCGCGATCGCCAAATGGCTCGACCTCGAACCGAAAGTGCTGATGCTCGACGAACCCACGCGCGGCGTCGACGTCGGCGCGAAGAGGGAGATCTACAACCTCGTCCACAAGTTTTCGGAGCAAGGGCTGGCGACGATCTTGATCAGCTCCGAACTGCCCGAGATCATTGGGCTCTGTCACCGGGTCTATGTGATGCGCGAAGGCCGGATCGTCGGCGAACTTGTCGGCGAGAATATCACTGAAGAGAACATCATGCAACTCGCGGCAGGAGTCGGCGCGGCGTGAACAAGTTCGTAAAATTCATGCAGGAGTACGGCGTCCTCGTCGCGCTGATCGCGCTGATCGTCATTGCGGCAATTTGGAAGACCGACACGTTTCTGAGCGCCGTCAACCTGCGCAACATCGTCAACCAGAGCGCCGCCGTCGGCATCATCGCGGTCGGCATGACTGTCGTCATCATGACGAGAGGGATCGATCTCTCTGTCGGGTCTGCGGTCGCCCTGTCCGCTGTCATCGGCCTGAAGTTCATGAACGGCCAGCTCGCCAACGGCGGTTCGGAGGGCCCAGTCATCGCGCTTGCAATGCTGATCGTTGTCGTCGTTGGCGTTGCAGTCGGCGCGTTCAACGCGCTCTTGGTGACGGTCGGTCGAGTTGCGCCGTTCATCGCGACGTTGGGCGGCTTGGTCGCCTTCCGGTCGCTGACCAAGGTCGTCGCAGGCGGTGGCCAAGTGAAGGCGGACAGCCTGGTCTTCGAGGAGCTTGCGTCGAAGGGCATCGCCATCCCCGGCGCACAGCTCCCGAACGGCGAACCTGTTATGGTCACTTGGGGAATCATGCTGTTCGTCGCGGTCGCTCTGGCGTACGGCGTGCTCCTGAGCAAGACTGCTTTCGGTCGTCACGTCGTGGCGGTCGGGGCGAACGAAAGAGCAGCCAGGTACTCCGGCATCAACGCCAAGAGCGTCCGCGCTATCGCGTATACGCTGCTCGGCCTGTGCGTCGGTCTTGCGGCAGTCGTCCAGGCCGTGAGATACAGCGCGATAGCGCCACAGCAGACCGGCGTGTTCTACGAATTGGACGCCATTGCGGCGGTCGTGATCGGCGGAACGTCGCTCGCCGGCGGCAAGGGACGGATATGGGGCACCGTGGTAGGAGTGATGATCCTTGCGGTAATTTCCAACCTGCTGGTGCTGATGAACGTCTCCAGCGATTGGCAGGACTTCGTGAAAGGTGCCATCATATTGATCGCGGTCCTGATGCAAAGGGGCCAGGGAGATCGGAACTAGTCTGCGAGAGGATTTGAGCTTATGAAACGAAGTTTGTTGTCAACGATATTGCTGACCGTGGCCGGCGTTTTTCTGATCGGATGTGGTACGGACAGCGCCGACAAAGAGTCGGTTGAAACCGCGACGATCGATCGTGAACTGAAGATCGCCGTGTCGATCCCGTCGGGGGACCACGGTTGGACGGATGGAGTGACTTACTGGGCGAAGGAGGTCATGAAGATGTACCCGGATATCGAGTGGATCTACCAAGAGGCCGACGATGTCGAGGAGCAGCGGGAACAGATCGAGGGCATGCTCGTCCAGCAGCCGGACGCTCTGATCATTCTTTGCCACGAAAGCGGCCCGCTCGACAGCATCGGCAGAGATGCCGCAGCCCAAGGCGTCTACATCGTTAGCGTCGACCGTGGGTTTACCGACCCGACGATCGCTAACCTGTTTCTCGAAGGCGACAACACGGCGTTCGGCAGGATTTCGGCGGAGTTCATCGTCGACAGGCTAGGCGCGGCTGGCGGAAACATTCTGATCTACGAGGGTGCCACTTCGACCGTCAATGACGACCGTGTGAACGGTGCCATGAAGGTGTTCAACGAAAATCCGCAGATCAAGATTCTGCGGCAGGAGCAGGCGAACTGGAGTTCCGAAGACGCCTTCGACATTACGACGACGCTCATGGTCGAGCTCGCTGACACGAGGATCGACGCGATCTGGGCGAGCGATGACGACATGGCGGAGGGGATCGAGCGAGCCCTCAAAGAGGCAGGCCGCGACAAGGATCTTTGGATCCTCGGTGGCGCGGGCAAGAAGTCGATCATCAAGCGCGTGATGGACGGCGACCCGATGTATCCGGCCGACGTCACCTACCCACCAGCGATGATCGCTCAAGGAATGCACTGGGCCGTGTCGAATCTGCGCGACGGGATGACGACAAGCCTCGATCGGTTCATGCCGAAGCACATCAAGATCGTCGTCGAGCTGGTCACGCCTGAAAACGCAGCGAAGTTCTACTTCCCGGACTCTCCGTACTAGTCGCACAGCATCTATTGGTCTCTGACTACCGGGCGAGGATTGGGCGATGCCCGATCCTCGCCGTTCGTTTTGCTTGGCGAAGGCTGTTCTGTGGCACGCGCTACCACAGAATGGATAACATGATTCTGTTATGTTGAGCGTCCTTCTCTTCGCCGCCATTCTCACGTCGCCCGCCGACGCTGGCCAGTGGAGCATCCTGATCCAGACTCCGGGCCACAATGAGCTGACTGCAGAAGAGAAGAGGGAAGGGTTCGTTCTCCTGTTCGACGGCAAGTCGCTCAAGAACTTCAAGGGGTACAAGCGCGACGACGTGCCGAAGGGATGGACTGTGAAGGATGGCGAGATCACCTATACGCCAGGTATCGACGGCGGCGACCTCTCGACTCGCGAAGAGTACGAGGACTTCGACCTGCGCGTTGATTTCAAAATGAACGAGCACGGGAACAGCGGGATCATCTACCTGGTCAGCGAGGACCAAGGCGCTTCTTACCAATCCGGGCCGGAGTACCAACTGCTCGACGACCCGACTTACGACATTATGGACACGCAGATGACCGGCGCGAACTACGCGCTTCACGCCCCCACAAAGAAAGTCCTGCGCCCTGCCGGGCAGTGGAACACCGCGCGAATCGTTAAGAAAGGCAACAACGTCTGGCACTATCTCAACGGTGAACTGGTCGTCGAGTACGTCCTGCACAGCGAAGACTGGGACAAGCGCCGCGCGGCGAGCAAGTTCGACAGCATGCCGGGCTACGGGAAGAACGAGAAGGGCTTCATCTGCTTCCAGGACCACGGTGGGCCGCTATGGTTCCGCAGCATGCGAATCAGACGGTTGTAGGGGGACATTCGGGTTGGTTCGGGGGTTCGGAAGTTCGGAAGATCGGAAGTTCTGGAAACTGCAAACTGCGAACTGCACACTGAGAACTGTGTGCGGGTTTGTTCGGATTTGTTCGGGTTTGTTCGGATTTGTTCGGGTTTGTTCGGTTTGGTTCGGGGGTTCGGAAGATGGAGCGCGGGGGTTTGCCCCGCACGTCGATCCGGGGGCGTTCGGGCTGAGCTTGACGAAGGACCGCACGGCGCGACGCGTTCGGACTGGTTCGGGTTGGTTCGGAGGTTCGGGAGTTCGGGGAACGGCCAACTGCAAACAGCCAACTGAAAACTGTGTTCGCGGGTTCGGAGGTTCGGAAGATGGAGCGTGGGGGTTTGCCCCGCACCCCGGTCCAGGGCGTTCTTCTGAGCTTGACGAAGGACAGCGCACGGTGCTCGTATTGGCTCGGGTTTGTTCGGCTTGGTCCACCGACCCTTGCCCGTCATCCCCTCTCCCTTGGGGGAGGGTTAGGGAGGGGGTGCGAACCACAACCCGCGTTTCCCGTTTTCTGCGACGCAACCGGTGCTCCAGTTCGTGAGCCTCAGCCTCGCGCGGTGTCGCTGGAGCGCCACCCTCCTTTTGCTTTGTGGGAGGTTTAGGGGGGTTCGGGGGTTCGGAACTAGACCCTCGACCCTAGACCCTCGCACCATGGTCCGTTCGGTTTGGTTCGGGAGGGCGAGCAGTCATCCTGAGCGAGCCTGTCCTGAGCTTGACGAAGGAAAGGACCCCTCGAGCCGCGACTGAGGTAAGGTCTCGCACATAAAGCCGCATCGCACACGCGATTATCTTGTCGATCTGCTCTGGATGTCAGTCCGAGGCAAGCGTCCAAATTAGGCCAGCGAAACTCTCTTAGACCCATGCTCGGAGCCCTCTTGATCTTCGCGACAGCTTCATCCCAGGACAGCCCTCTCAATAAGCTGACTGCCGACGAGATGGCCGCCGGGTTCGAACTGCTCTTCGATGGGAAGTCCCTCGCCAATTTCAAAGGCTACAACCGCGACGACGTCCCGACCAGTTGGAGCGCCTCGGGCGGCGAACTCGTCTTTACGCCAGGTTCGGACCGCGGCGACCTCTCGACCGTTCGGAAGTTCACCGACTTCGACCTCCGCGTCGAATTCAAAATCTCCGCCGGCGGAAACAGCGGTATCAAGATACTAGTGGCTGAGGACGGTGGCGAAGACTCCCCGATTGGTCCGGAGTTCCAGATCATCGACGACACCGCCTATGAGCTGGCGGCAAATCAAATGACAGGTGCGAACTACGATATGCACGCGCCTGTCCGGGACGCGCATAGGCCGGCGGGCCAGTGGAACAAGGCACGCATCCTCAAGAGGGGGAACTCCGTCGAGCACTGGCTGAACGGCTTCAAAATCGTGGAGTACGAGCTGCATTCCGAGGACTGGGTGAAGAGAAGGGCAGCGAGCAAGTACAGCGAGATGCCGAGCTACGCCAAAGACGACATGGGGTACATATGCTTCCAGGACCACGGCACTCGAGTTTGGTTCCGCAATATGCGGATCAGACGGCTCTGACCTTCAACGCTTCGGCCACGATCTTGCTGGCGCGCTCGAACTCCTCCTCCGTGTTCAGCAGATCCGGGCCGAAGCGGACGAAACCGGTCCGAGCATCTGTGTTCACACCTTTCGCCATTAGCTCGGTGCGCAACGCCGCTGCATCTGGATGCGGCAACAGGCTGAACCCGCCAAACTTCGCCGGATCCTCAGGCACGAACATCTCGACTCCACGATCATTCATCGCCTGCCGCATTTTGTGCTGCCGGTCGAGGCTGTACTCGCGGCCTCGCTCAACACCGACATCGAGAATCAGCTGCAAGCCCGCCCTCGCGTGATACGGCGCGATGATCGCCGGTGTTGACTCGAGCCAACCGTCGCCGCCGGGCTTCAACTCCGCGCCTTGCCCTCGATGAAACCCGAACGTGTCCTTCTTGGCGAACCATCCAGTGTCGAGCGTGTGAAAACGATCCTCATCCAGAACCCGTGGGTGGATCGCTAGCCAGCACGCGCCGGGCCCCCCGTGCAGATACTTGTACGACCCGCCTATCGTGAAGTCCACATCCGACTTCTCGATTTCCAGTGGAATGACTCCCGCTGCGTGGAACACATCCATCACCACGACAGCGCCCACCTCATGCGCCCGCTCGACCACCGCCGGAACACCCCGAAGTATCTGTCCGGTTGCGTAGAGCACGTTGGAGAACACGACCACGTCGGTATCTGAAGAGATCGCCGCACAGATGTCCTCGCTGGTAAACAAAGGCACGGGCCCTTCGCGACCCGTCGGCTCGACCCATGTTACTTTCGCACGACCCGCCAGTTCGTACCGCTTCAAGATGAAGTCGATCGAGTCGAACTCGCCGGTCGTGGTCGTAACGCGGAGAACCTTGTCCGGGGGAAACGCGTTGAGGACCGCCCGCAACCCCTGCCCAGCGGAGGCTCTTGGCACGACGCAGTCGTATCTGGGCAGCCCGAGCAACTCGGCGGTCTTGAGACGCCAAGCGTTCATGTCGTCGAGCCAGCCGCCGTCGTCCCAGCTGCGGTCCATGTCGGAGTACCACTTTTCCAAGCCGCGCGCTACGTCTTCCGCCACGGCATCCAGTGGACGCCCGAGCGAGTGGTTCGCCAGATAAACCTCGCCGCGCTTAGCGTCGCCCTTCATCGCACGGCTGAACAGCGGCCTGATGTGCTCGTTGACGACGCTCTCATTCAGCGGCCCGTCTGGAAGCGTAACAAGGCTCATTTTTCGATGATAGTGCGCACGTCCCACAGCTCTGGGAACAACCTGATGTCCACGACCTGACGCAAGAACGACACGCCGGAACTGCCACCGGTCCCGCGCTTGTGACCGATGATGCGCTCAACCGTCTTCACATGCCTGAACCGCCACAGCGACATCTGCTCGTCCACGTCGATCAGCTTTTCGCACATGTTGTACGCGTTCCAATTGTCGCGCGGGTTGTCGTAGATCAGTTTGAAAACTTGCAGAAGCTCTTCGTTCGACTCGTACTGCTCCGTCCAGTCTCGCTCGACGCAGGAGTCGGGTATTGCAAATCCCTGGCGATGCAGGTACCGCAAGAACTCGTCGTATAGGCTCGGCGTCCGCAACGTCTCTTCCAGCTTGGAGTGAATCGTCTCATCGTGCTTGAACACTTTGATCATGTTGCTGTCCTTGTTGCCGAACAAGAACTCGATCGTGCGATACTGATGGGATTGGAATCCGCTAGCTTGGCCGAATACCCCTCGAAACTGCACGTACTCGCTCGGGGTGAGCGTTTCGAGCACCGCCCACTGCTCGAACAGCATCCGCTGAATATGCTTCACCCGCGAGAGGATTTTGAAGCACGGCTCGAGCTTGTCCTTCTTGATCCAGTCGATCGCAGAAGTCAGTTCATGAATCGCCAGCAGCATCCAAAGCTCGCTCGTCTGATGCTGAATGATGAACAGCATCTCGTCGTGGTGCTCGGGATCGCTGAGCGGTTTTTGGGAGTCGAGAAGCTTGTCTAGCTGCAGGTAGCTTGAGTAGTCCAGCTTCTTTTCAAAGTCAGTGTGAATTCCCTTCTCGAACTCTCGTGTGGGCATGCTTCCAAGATGTTACCGTCATGTCCCTCTAGTGTCGCCGAATAGGTCGATGTGCAACCTTGGACTGATCCGCCATCCGTGCGCTGCGGCGGGCTCGACGAGCACCTTCATGCGGCGGGCCAGGGTCGGTGAGTCGGTGCCCTCTGGCATCAGCATTATGCGATCCGCTCGGATCGTTGGGAGCTTTACCAACAGCTCCAGTATCTCGTCGATATCGCCATCTACGTCTGGGTTAACGACGAATTTCAGCTGGCAGTCGTACTTGTTCAATAGCTGGGTCAGGACGTTGATGTTGGTGCGCGTTTTCTCGTGACGCTCCGCCCATCCGCTGTCGATCGGAGGCGTGGAGTTCGCGAGCTTGGGGCTGATCGACATGAGGTCGCACTTCAGTTCTTGGAACATCGTGCCGGCGGTTTCGATCGTGATGAACTTCTCGCGTGCGGCGAGCTGTCGACACAGTTCGACAACCTCTGGGAACAGCATCGGCTCTCCACCCGTAACCACGACGTGGTTGTGATTCTCCAGTTCGCCCAGTTGCGCCACGATCTCGTCAACGGTAAATGAATCTCCTTCGGGCGTCCAACTTGCGTACGGCGTGTCGCACCAGACGCAGCGCAGGTTGCATCCGCTGATGCGTACGAAGAGCGATGGCGTTCCGGCGTAGATGCCTTCGCCCTGGATGCTGCCGAACACCTCTGCGATGCGGAGCTTCTTCATCGTGCCAGCAACGGGTCTTCCATCCCCAACTCCTCAAATCCGCGATTGCGGATTCGGCATGAGTCGCACTCCCCGCACGGCTTGCCCTCGGCGTCTGGGTCGTAACAGCTTGAGGTCAATCCGTAATCGACACCCAGGCCGGAGCCGATCTCGATCGTCTGCGCCTTGGTCTTGTCGATCAGCGGAGTGTGAATCGTCATCAGCCTTCCCTCGACGGCAGCCTTTGTTGCGAGGTTCGCCATCCGTTCGTAAGCGGAGATGTACTCGGGGCGGCAATCCGGATAGCCCGAGTAATCGAGCGCGTTGACTCCTATGAAGATGTCCTGCGAGCCAAGCGCCTCGGCCCAAGCGAGCGCGAAACTGAGAAACACGGTGTTGCGCGCAGGAACGTACGTGACCGGTATCCCGTCTGTCTCGCTCTTCGGCACATCGATATCCTCCGTGAGGGCAGAGCCGGTGAACGCGCTTGCGTCGATTTTCACGACGCGATGCTCAGTTGCGCTTTGGCTTTCCGCAGTCTGCTTTGCGCTCTGCAGCTCAATGCGGTGCCGCTGGCCGTAGTCGAAGCTCATGCAGAAACACGCAAACCCCTGCGATTGCGCGATCGCGAGACAGGTCGCTGAATCAAGTCCGCCAGAAAGGAGCACGACTGCTTTCGGCACCGGTGCCATGATTATGGGCTGTGCCGCAGGGCATCGTTTGCGATCGCTGCCAGCGCTTTTCCCGTGCCTGCAAACCTCAACGAAAGAGCCGATCCGCCTGTCTTGTTGAAGTACTCCACGCGGATCGTGTGGGCCCCAGCCGCCAGCGCGGCGACACCTTGCAATTCCGTGGCGCCGTGCAGCCCATCGTTGTCCACGATCAGGTTCCCGTCAATCCATAATTTGGCACCGTCATCCGAGGTCAGCGCAAATCGATAAACGTCCGTCTTGGAAACTGTGATCGTTCCGGTTAGCCGGAAACCGGCGTACTCCGGGTACGGTGATGGATCAAGCCCAACCTTGGAGACCACCGCCGTGCGAACCGGAGTCAACTGATCAAAGTCGGGCAGCGTGTTCCAATCGCCTTCGTACCTCCTGAGCGCAAGACCAGCCTGAGAACCCTGGCCCGATGCTGGCATCGGCGCCACGCGCTCGAACTGTCTCGACGTGACGTCGCTGACGGCGCGGCCGTTGAAGAACGCTCGCGCCTGGACGACCGTTGTTTCGTCAACGCTGAACGCCGCCCTGTAGACGGGTGAGTCAGCCATGGGATCAGAGCCATCGGTAGTGTATCGGATGACTAGCTGATCCGAGCTCGCTTCTATTTGCACGGACACGCTCTCAATGAAGATGTCTGATTCGGCTGCGATAGTCGGCGCTTTGTAGACGATCGGCTTCTCGTCCAGCTCCAAAACAACAACCGTCGCGTCACCGGCGTCTGTAATTTGCGGGACCGAGATGACGATGTCGTTACCCACAACGGTGGACGTCAGACGCGCGCCCCCATCGAGCATCCAGGCCTCACTGCTATCGTTGCCGATCAGCGGGACGACGAGCTTCCCGTCGCTCGGCCAATCGAACACGTGCAGGTACAAGCGCCACTTGCCGTCGACCTGCTTCGCTGTGCAGCGGCCCCAATCCAGTGCGCCGAGCGGCGAAGCCTGCGTGCCGTAGATCCCCTCCCCGTTCACGTTCATCCACTCCGCATAGTTCTTCAGGATCGCGACCGACTCGTCCGGAAAAGTACCGTCAGGGCGAGGTCCGACGTTGAGCAGGTAGTTGCCGCCTTTCGATGCGATGTCGATGAGGTTGCGCACCAGCTCGCGCGGCGACTTGAACGTGTCGCGCTTGTTGTATCCCCAATGCCGCCCCATCGTCATGCACGTTTCCCAGTCGAGCCCTTGGATGCCTTCGGCGGGGATGTGCTGCTCGGGCGTGCCGAAGTCGCCGACGCCCTCTCTGTTCGCGTCCTGCATGCCAGCGCGACCGACCGTCACGCGGTTGTTCACGATCACGTCCGGCTGCAACCGAAGGCACAGTTCGTAAAGAGACTCGCCGTACTTCGGGCTCCAAGTCGACTCCCACTCGCCGTCGAACCACATCACGCCGATGTCGCCGTAGTTCGTCAGAAGCTCCGTCACCTGTTCGTGCAAGTAGTCGACGTAGCGGTCGAAGTCAGCGCCCTCGGCTGACCGGTCTTCCCACCCCCTGCGCGGCAAGTAGTCCGGGTGGTGCCAGTCCATGATCGAGTGGTACCAGCACATCTTGATGCCGTATTTGCGACACGCCTCGGCCAGCTCCTTCATGATGTCGCGCTTGAATGGCGTCGCCATGATGTCGTAGTCGCTTACCTCGCTATCGAACAGCGCAAACCCGTCGTGGTGCTTCGACGTGATGACGATGTACTTCATCCCCGCGTCCTTCGCCATCTTCACCCACGCCTCTGCGTCGAACTTCACAGGGTTGAACTGCTGCAGAAACTCCTCGTACTTGGGAATTGGGATCTGCGCGGTCGTGTAGATCCACTCGCCGTGATCGGTGCCCTGGCCCCACTCGCCAGAGGGGACTGCGTAAAGGCCCCAATGGATGAACATCCCAAACCGCGCCTCGCGCCACCAATCCATCCTTTCGTCGTTCGTCGTTTGCTGAACAGAGGTTGTCGTCATCATCGCACCGCACAGAACCAAGACGGAAAGCACCATAGCACACAGATTGTACGCAATACGCGTACAGGATGGCGCGGTTGTGATGCTATCGGTCGTGTTACCGGCGGCCGACCCAGACTCGCATTGGGTTCGTGCCACGGTTCGACCACGCAAAATACGGGATCGCCGTCAAGAGCGGATCGCCAAGGGTTTCAAGCACGGTGACGCCGCCGAGCAGGTCAGGCTTGTGCGTCGTTCTGATCCGGGCGTCATCGGGCACGACTAGACCGTCCATCGCTTGAGGGTTGTCAGCCCCTTCGAAGCAGTAGACGATCGGCCCGCGCTCCAGACAGACAAGCCCCTTGTCCTCCTCGACCTCCTCGTGAGCGACGACGCGCTGTACGTCCATCGGGAACTCGATCACCACCTCGTCACCTTTTTTCCAAACGCGCCGCACGACTGCAAACCCAAGTTCGATCGGTGCATTGTTCGATTCACCGTTCACAGAAACGGACCAAGAGTCGCTTGCAGGTGCAGGCGATAGGTAGCGATACAGGTCGCTCGGCACTGGGCGACCGTTAGCCCAACCCGGGACACGAATCCGCAGCTCGAACTCCCCCTCTTTCTCAGGGTCGACCGATAGCTCGATACGCCCGCTCCACGGGTACTCCGTTCGCTGGCCGACTCGCACCCTCAAGTCGCGGAAGACCAAGTTTGCATCGCTGCCGATGAAGAGGTTCACGCTCACGCCCTTCTCGTCCGCAGCGTAGATCATCCCTGCGATAGAAGGCATGTAGCGAACGATGTTCACAGGGCAGCACGAAGTTTCAAACCACTCCTTGCGGTTCGCGCTTCCGTGGTTGAAGGGATCGATACCGTCCGATGCAAGCGGATTAGGATAGAAAAACGTGTCACCGCTCAGCGATACGCCGGAGAGAAAGCCGTTGTACAGAATCCGCTCGAGTACATCGACGTACTTGCCGTCTCGGTGCAGCACGAACATGCGCTGGTTCCACAGACCGAACCCGATCGCCGCACACGTTTCGTTGTACGCGCTGGCGTTCGGCAAGTCGTACGGTTCGCTGAACCCCTCGACCGAACGGCGGGCACCGATTCCGCCCGTTACCGCCATGCGAGTCGATACGATCTCCTGCCACAGCGCATCTACCGTTTCGATGTATTCGCGGTCTCCGTTGATCGCCGCAACGTCGGCTGCGGCGGTGTACAGATACATCGCGCGCACCGCGTGGCCGACCGGGTCGCGCTGCTCGGTAAACGGTTTTCCGTCTTGGCAGTAGTCGCCGTATACCGACCTCAAATTCGACTGGCCTCGCATGTCTATGAAGTGCTTTGCGAGAGCGAAGTACTCCTCCTTACCGGTCGCGCGCGACAGCTTGATCAGACCGATCTCGATCTCTTCATGGCCGGGAACCGCACGGTTCATCCCCTCTTCGAGGCCGAACGTCTTCACGATCAGATCGGCGCTCTTTGCCGCAACATCCAGCAGCGATTCCTTACCCGTCGCACGGTGATGCGCAACCGCCGCTTCGTAAAGATGCCCGACGTTGTAGAGCTCGTGGCTGTGCGCCAGATTCGACCACCGCTTCCGGCCAGCAGCGCCGCGCACATCCTCCCCCTGGATCGTGCGGATCGTGTACAGGTAGCCGTCTTCCTCCTGCGCGCTGGCGATCTTCGCGATCAGCTCGTCCAGATACTTGTCCAGCGTCTTGTCCTGGCTCGCAGCCAACACGTACGACGCGCCCTCGATCATCTTGTACACGTCGGAATCGTCGTAGCAAATTCCCTTGAACTCGCCTTCTTTCAATCCTCCCGCGATGGCAAAGTTGTCGATGCGGCCTGTCTCTTCGCACCGGTTGAAACCCGCCCAGATCGTGGTCTCGTGGTTCGTGCGAAGCCGCGGACTCCAAAACGAATCGTCGATCTTACCGTCGTCCGCTTGCTTCACGGCCCTGTTCCGCCGACATCCCGCACTACGTAAGCCAGCTCTGCCGCACCTGGCTCGATCGCCGTGCCATCCGGCAGTTTGATGCCCAGCTTCAAACTGTGAGCGCCGCCAGCCTGGAAAAACCCAACGCGGATGTGGTGGTGCCCGGCCTCCAGCGCGTAGAAGCCGGACTTGGACGATGTGCCGTGCAGGCCGTCGTGGTCGACGACGAGCACGTCGTCGATCCATAGCTTGGAGCCGTCGTCGGACGATAGAGCAAACTCGTACACTCCTTCAGCCGGGGCGTTGTAGTACCCCTCAAAGAGGATCGCGTAGTTCTCCTCCAGCCCGGCGACCTCGTGCGTAATGCGGTCGCTGATTCCGGACTTTGTCGCCTTCAGCAACTGCTCTTCCGGCCATTTTGAAAACTCCCCTTCGAACACGGCGTACAGGATTCCGACTTTCAAGTTGTCCGGCAACGGCACGGACTTTGCAATTTCCTTCTGCACGAAATACGCCTTGCTGCTCGTCGGCCCGATGCGCCGTTCGTCACTAAACGCTGCCGCACGGATCGTCGTGGATTCTTCCAACTTGATCGCACCGTTTGACAGTGGCGAATCTACCGTTGGCAACGATCCATCCGTCGTGAACCGAACGTCAAGGTCAGGAAAGGAATGGGCTAGATACACGTCGACAGTTCCAACGTGAAACGTGTCGTCGGGATAGAATCCGACGCGGAATAGACCGCGCGATATGGCAAGTTTTTCGCTATCGAAAGCAGCCAGACCCACCGGAATGCCATCGAAATCAACGAGATTGTCCAACTCGATCCCGAGGTGCGCCATCACAGTCGGGGCGACGTCGACTTGCTTCGGCACGACAGAGAACTCGGACGCCGCATCCGAGCCGCTGACGATGAACGGGATGTTGACGTGCTCTGGAATGTCCAGGCCGTGGCCGTACCCCGTTCCGCCGTGATCGGAAGTCAGGATGATCAGCCAGTTCTCCTCCGCATACGAAGACCGACCGCGCAACGCATTGAGTATTACGCCGACCTTTGCGTCAGCCTCCTCGATCACCTCCACGTACTTGGGAATATCCGGGCCGTAGCCGTATGTGTGGCCTGCGATGTCCGGATCGTCAAAATGCACGAAGATCACATCTGGATCGTTCGTTCGCAGCTCGGCGGCGACCTCTCGGGCGGTGACGTCGTCACCGTCGCCGGTCTGCGGCCCTTCGTAGTCCGCGACCTGGATAATCTTATCCGCGATCGGCGTCCACGCCGTGATTCCGACTGTGCGGAGCGACGGCTTCAGCCTCTCGACGAGCGTCAAGAAGTCCGGGTACTCCGCGTAGTTGCTACCTGTAAAGCTGTTGTCGATGACGCCGTGCTTGTCCGACCAAACTCCACAGAGAATGCTCGACCAGCACGGCCCGCTGGACGATCTCGGATTGCCGAGCCCGACGGCGTATGCACCGTTTTCGATGAGGCCGTCGATGTACGGCGTCTCGGCTACTTCGAGCGCGTCAGGCCGACACCCATCGAGCCCGATGACAAGCACCTTGTTGACCTGGGCTGCTGCGGTCGGTGGTTCATGGCTGATGTTGGAGAAGGACAGCGAAAGCGCGAGAGCGACGAGCATACAAACCTCACTGTGGGCAAGTCGATTCTACCATTGGATCGCGTTGAGCGCAGAACGACTCAGCAAGTCCGGCTCGCGAGCTGTCCCCTCTCCCCTTGAGGGAGAGGAGGGTCCGCCAAAGAAGTCTCCGGTGGAGAGTTCGACGTGGATGGGTGAGGGGTTCGACAGTAACAGTCCCATCTGCTTAGGGATATGTCGGCAGCGCCTAAGCGCAGCGTCGCGAGCGCCCCACTCTCCGGTGGAAGCATCTGGATAAAAGAAGTCGGCCAACCCATGCCGCTCTCCCGCGACTACAGGATCACGGTCGCCGCGATGGTTGCGCCGAACTCCTACACCTGGTTCACGATCCGCTAGCGCAACGCAGTGTCGCAGCAGCGCCGCCGTCTACGTAGTGCAGGCAAAACCAGCAATCTGCACAGCTGAGAGCAATACCAGTTCTTGGGCCTACAATAGGGAATGTGCGGCAAAACAAGATATGAGTCGGTCGTTCCTATTCCTGGCGATGCTTGGGATTACCGGTGTCGCAGCAGTTGGCTGTGGGGGTGCATTTGGTGCCGACGTACTCGGGGGCGGAGGGTTGAACCTCTTCATGTCCGACGCCCCGCCACTAAATGTGACAGCGGTGAATATCACGATCGACCGCATCGAGGCGCACGTCAGCGGCATATGGGCCGATATCGAGACTGAGCAGCAGACCATCGACCTGCTCACGCTGACACAGAACGAAACGATGATCGGCTCCGCCATGGTGCCGAGCGGGAATTTCAACCAGATCAAGCTGTACCTGAGCAAGGTGACCGTTACCGACGACACAGGCACACACGACGTGCAGATTGTGGGCGCAGGAAGGAGAGGGTTGAAGCTCAACATCGATGGCAAGGTTGAAGAAGGCACGGTTGAGGTTCTTCTCGACTTCAACTTGGAGAAGTCGCTAATCCGAACCGGCAACGGAAAGTACAAGCTCAAGCCCGTAATTAACGTGATATTACGGGATTTGGCCGGATCAATCTCCGGCTTCGCAGTGAACGACGGTGGCGCGCTGTACGGCGTCCACGTCGACGCGACCTACGTGGATGGCCCAAGCTACAACCCGGGCACCGTTGTCAATACGTCCTCGAGCATTATGGACGGATCGTTCAAAGTTTGGGCGTTAAAGGAGGGCGTGTACGACCTCGATTTTGAATTGTACTCTCCAGAAGGACTGCTCACACATGTTGCCGCGTCGGAGGGCGTAGTCGTAATCGCCGGGCAGAACACGGATGTCGGCGACGTCGAGCACACGGAGATTTACCTGTCGTAGCTGCGGCGAACACCGCACGGTTCTCCCCCTCTGCCAGTTTGCCGCAGCTTAGCGGCAGTGCGACCGTCTTCGTGCCTAACGGCCCGGGCAATTCCGTGCCGCTCTCGCGCGGCTACAAGATGACCGTCCGCGCATCGGTCGCACCGAACTCCTACACCTGGTTCACGATCAGATGGCCATCCTTCTACACTCGCAGTGTGAAGGGATGAAAACAAAAAAAAGCCGGTCACCCATCGGGCGACCGGCTCTATTAGATGCAGACTATTCTATTCTAAGCGGAGGTCTTGCGTCGGCGGCGTCGCAGGAGCGCCAGCGCGCCGAGTCCGAGGACTGTGAGAGTAGCGGGCTCAGGAACTATCCCAAGGTTTACCTGGCCTTGTCCGCCGCCGATGCCGGCGTCGTACGGACCGAAATCCCCTGCGCCGAACCCAGAAACGATCGCAAAGTACTGCGAGCCGGCCGTCAAGTTGAGGCCCGTCCCCGCGCCTCCGTAATTTGAGCCTTCGCCCAGAGCAATTCGTGAAGAAGCAAAGCCCTGGCCTGTACCGCTCAGCACAGTAAACGTGTCGCTGAAGTCGTCGTCGCCCGCAATCAGATTGACGAGCTGGTCGAGCGGATTAAAGGTGCCCTCATACACGTGGATATACGTGTCGGGATGGCCGGTGCCGTTTACCTCGAAAACGTACTCGCTCCCGACGGTCACCCAGAACGGTTGAATTTCAAAGTGTACAGGTCCGAGACTCGATATGCCTGTAAAGCTAAGCGGCCGATCCCAAGTCGCCTGGCCGGTTGTGTCACCGGACCAGAAGGCGGGCTGGGCGAAGGCTGCCGACGATAGAACTAAAATAGATACAACAAAAATGCTTCTCATGTCCTGATTCCTCTCCAATACTCTTTACAGAGCAATTTCAGATGCTCTACTTTACCAACATTGGTTCAAGATCGCATTGCTATAGTCGGAAACCTAGCAATTTTGCCTAGATCAGACTGCCTGCGGCGACCTCGCGGTCTGCCGCAGGTGTAGACGGCCGCACTCCGAAAGAAGAACCCCCCAGACTTCGAGTCTGCAGGGTTCTGGCGTCCGTCCGGCAAAGGCCGTCAGTTAGCGTTGACGGTCGCGTTTACAGGCGTGCCGTTGTTGATGACGTCGACCGACGGCGAGTGGTTCTTCGCGAACTCGACGAGCTCCCTCAGGTCTTCCGCAGAGGCGTCGCCCTTGATCGTCACGTCCATGTTGATGCTCGTGTAACCAGGTCTGTCAGAGCCGGGAATGTCCAAGAGCCCTCGCAGATCGAGGTCAGCTGAGAGCTTGATCGACATCTCGCTGATCTTGATCCCGCGCGCGGCACCGTGGTAGATCGTGGTCGTCGTGATGCAACCCGCGATCGCGTGCAACAGCCACTCGACCGGGTTGACCGCAGTGTCTTTTCCGAGCAACACTGGCGGCTCGTCGTTGTCGATCACGAACTCCTTGTCGCGGACCTGTTCTCCGCCGCCGCCTTTGAAGTCCTTGATCGTGGTGCGGTTGAGCGCGCCGTCGATCCACTTATTGTCGGCGCGGAAGGTGAACTCAGCGATGGTCTTGTCCTGTTCGATCGCGCCGATGACCTCGCCTAGCGCGGTCACGTCGACTCCGTTGCAGATTACTTTCTCCTGGATTTCGCTTGACATTGTTCTCTCCGTGCCCGTGTACTGGTCAGCCCGGGCGTGGTTGCTCTATTACTTTACATATAGCGGCACGTAACTAGCCTCGCTGCCGCGCGACAGGGGACTCGACGACCTACTGTAGACGGGCCAGGCAGCGCTGCCACTGAGTCGAGAAACTGTCTGGGAGCTGATGGCACCGCACGTCAGCCCAGCCACGCGGGCAAATCCAGCAATTTTCACAGCCGGGAGCAACACCAGTTTCTGCCCCACCTGCTGCCGATCTGCGGAAAAACGAGGTATGGGACGAGGGTTCATTCTGGCGGCTCTTGGTGCGGCGAGTGTCGCACTTGTCGGCTGCGGGGGTGAGACTTCCGGCGGAGGAGGTTGGCTCAACATCTTCATGGCCGACGCTCCGCTGCAAAATATAACGGCGCTCAACATCACCATCGACCGCATCGAGGCGCACCTCGACGGGCAATGGGTCGAGATCGAGACGGATCCGCAGACGATCGACCTTCTCACGCTGACGCAGAACGAAACGATGATCGGCTCGGCCGGAGTGCCGAGCGGGACTTACACCCAGATCAGGCTGTTCCTCAGCGAAGCGACCGTCACAGACGACACGGGCACTCACGACGTGCAGATTCCGAGCGGGGCACAGACCGGCCTCAAGCTCAACGTCGACGCCACCGTCGGAGAAGGCACGGTTGAGATCCTCCTCGACTTCAATGTGCAGAAATCGCTGACGCGAACCGGCAACGGACAGTACAAGCTCAAGCCTGTCATTCCGGTCTTGCTGAAGGAACTGGCAGGATCGATCTCCGGTTTCGCAGTGCACAACGGTCGCCCGCTGTTCGGCGTCCACATCACTGCGACTTACACGGCCGGCCCAAGTTATGACATCGGCACCGAGGTCAACACATCCATGAGCATGCCGGACGGCTCGTTCAAGGTCTGGGCGCTGAAGGAAGGCGTGTACGAGCTCGACTTCATTTTGCACACACCAGGCGGCCTGATCATCTTCGTTGCGACGGTAGAAGACGTAGTCGTCACCAGCGGGCAGAACACGAACATTGGCAACGTCGAGCACACGCCGGTCATCCGCTAGCTGCGTCGGATGTCGCGCGATTCTCGCCTTCTCCATCGCTCCTCACTCGCAGTCATCATCCCTCCACACTCGAAGTGTGGAGGGTTCATTCCGGGCTACAATCACACAGTGGCAAGGATCCGATACAAGCACTGGCGCAACTATCAGGCGAACGAATAGCCCATGTTCGCGACGACGACTTCGTTCCTCCACACTCGCAGCCATCATCCCTCCACACTCGAAGTGTGGAGGGTTCATTCCGGGCTACAATAAGAGCGATGGCAAGGAGCGGATACAAGCACTGGCGGAACGACCAGTCAGATGGACAACTCATGTTCGTCACGACAACCTGCCTGGACTTCGCCCACCTGTTCGCAAGGCCAGAGCTAAGGACGGTCGTCGTAAAGTCGATCCTCTCAGATTGCATTCACTACTCGGCTCGGCTATATGCCTACGTCGTCATGAAGCATCACGCGCACCTCGTCGTCCAAGCCCCAGACGGCCGCACAGTCTCTTGGCTCGTGCAGCGGATCAAGACGAACTCGGCAAAGATAATTACGCCGCTTCTTACTGCAGAAGAGAAGGGCGAATTGAGTGCGCAGGCCAAGCTTAACGACCGCAGAATTTGGATGCGCTCTTTTCGTGGAATCACGATTGATAGAGAAAAAATGCTCGACCAGAAAATCGCCTACGTCCACGAAAACCCGATCAGGGCAGAGCTTTGTACAAACCTAGTTGACTATCCTTGGAGCAGTGCGAAGGTGAGCCTCAACGAAGCTTGGGACGACTCGTCTGGCCTAGCCACAGCTTGTCTGCGCGACCTTGAAGATAGAACCCTCCACACTGCGAGTGTGGAGGGATGGTAACCCGAACCAATCCGAACGCTCCGCGGTGCGGGGCAAACCCCCGCGCTCCAACTCCCGAACCTCCGAGCGCCCGAACCTGATAAACTCTCTAGAGAGCCATGCTCAGCCTGCTGATAGCCATGTCCATCACCCAAGACCCGCCGGCGCCGGTCGGGCCGCTGCCGAGCGCGAACCAGATGGCCTGGCACGAGCGGCAGTACTACGCGTTCGTGCACTTCGGCCCCAACACCTTCACCGGGGTCGAATGGGGGCAGGGCACCGAAGACCCAAACATCTTCAACCCGACCGAGTTCGACGCGCGGCAGTGGTGCCGGGTTTTCAAAGAAGCGGGCATGACCGGCGTGATCATCACCGCCAAACACCACGACGGCTTCGCGCTCTGGCCAAGCAAGTACACAGACCATAGCGTGAAGGCGAGCAAGTGGCGCGACGGCAAGGGCGACGTGCTCAAAGACTTGAGCGAGGCGTGCAAGGAGTACGGGCTGTGGATGGGCGTGTACCTCTCGCCGTGGGACCGCAACCACCCGACTTACGGAACGGCTGAGTATAACGACGTTTTCGTCAACATGCTCGAAGAGGTGCTGACCAACTACGGCGACATGAAAGAAGTGTGGTTCGACGGCGCGAACGGCGAAGGCCCGAACGGCAAGCGACAGATCTACGACTGGCCGCGCTTCGAAGCGACCGTGCGCGAGTTTGCGCCGAACGCCGTGATCTTCGGCGACGGCGGTGACGTGCGGTGGGTCGGAAACGAGAGCGGTTTCGTCGGCGAAACCAATTGGAACTTCCTGCCCTCTGGTCACTATCCGGGCGACCAGTCGATCTACAGTTTCCTTTTCGAAGGCGACCCGAACGGCGACAAGTACTCCCCCGGCGAGTGCGACGTCTCGATCCGCCCCGGCTGGTTCTGGCGCGAGTCAGAGAACGACCGCGTCAAGTCGATTGAGCAACTCAGCGAGATTTACTACCGCTCAATCGGCCACGGAGGGAACCTGTTGCTCAACGTCCCGCCAGACTCACGCGGGTTGATCCACAAGAACGACGTCCATGCGCTGATGGAGTTCAGGCGCTGGCGGGAGGAGACATTCGAAGAAGATCTGTCTCAGAAAATGCAATTAGATTTCGAAAACCGCCCTGCCGGAAGTGAGCGCATGGTTCAAGTCTTAAGCGATCACGATCCGACCACGTACTATGAGGTTCCCCGTCCCAAAATCGGCTTGGTCTACGCCTTGAGCTGGACAAAGCCAACGCTTGTCGATCACGTCGTAATTCAAGAAAACCTTATCAACAGTCAACGAATCACGCATTTCAGCGTGTGGCTGTTCAGCAGAAATCAAGATTCGCCCTACCTGACCTTAGCGAGAGGAACTACTGTCGGCTATCGACGCATTGTCCAATTTCCTCCGCTTGAAGTCAAAGATGGCGAGTCTCTCATGGTCGAAGTATTCGGCCCTGGCGGCGTTCCAATAAGGGTAGCGAGTATCGAAGCGTATCTCGGCGTGCCCTCGGTCGAGATAGCAAGCGGCGCGCCGTCGTTCATGGGTGAGCAAACGATCGAACTGAAGTCCGACAATCCTTTCGCCGAAATTCGTTACACACTCGATGGTGCGAGTCCGCAGGAGTACTCACCGCTCTACGAAGGCCCGATCAAGATCGACAAGACTGTGACGCTCAAAGCCGCAGCGTTCTATGAAGGTCGGCGCTCGTTCAAACCGATCGAGCAGAAGTTCACGCGATACGACAAACAGGAATTGATGCCAGCGATCGTGTTCATAAGAGCGCCCGACCCAGGTCTGCGCTACTTCTACATCGAACAGGGCTGGCAGACGCTCGACCAGTTGAAGGATGCGAAAGAGACCGAGACCGGCGTTAGCATGATGGGCCTCGACCTCCGCCTAAGGAAGAGAGACGAGCACTTCGGCTTCAAGTTCCAAGGCGTCATCACCGCGCCGAAGGACGGCATCTACACCTTCAGCCTCACCAGCGACGACGGCAGCCGACTCTACATCGACGACAAACTGATCGTAGACAACGACGGCCTGCACGGACTGGTCACGAAGCAAGGCATGGCGCCGCTCGCGAAAGGCTTCCATATGATCCGGGTCGAATACTTCAATGCCACCGGCGCGCTAGGCCTGAAGCTAGAGATGACCGGGCCGGAGATTAAGAAGCACGAGATGAGGGCAGAGGAGTTTAAGCATTGATGCCACGTTCGGTTTTGTCCGGGGTGGTCCGGGTTAGTCCGGTTTTGCTTTTGGGGCTCATCTTAGTTTCAAGCTGTGGAGAAGGAACTGACACTGCCGGCAAACCCGAAGACACAAGTCCGAACAAAACCGAACAAATCCGAACAAATCCGATCGACCCAGACCTCTCCAACATGGTCTACGTCGAAGGCGGCGCATTCCAAATGGGATCGAACGACAACAAGCCAGACGAACGACCGGTGCATGAAGTCACCGTCAACGGGTTCTGGATGGAGACGCACGAAGTCACAAACGAGCAGTTCGCAAAGTTCGTCGAGGAAACAGATTACAAGACCAGCGCGGACGACTTCAAGAACTCGATCGTGTTCACTGGGAGCGAAGGGCCAGTCGATCTGCGCAACGTCTCAGCCTGGTGGGAGATCAGAGACGGCACGAACTGGCGACACCCTGAAGGCCCAGGCAGCGACATCGAGGGCCGCATGGACCACCCTGTCGTGCACGTCAGCTGGGAGGACGCGATGGCGTACGCGGAATGGGCGGGAAAATCGCTGCCGACCGAGGCGCAGTGGGAGTACGCCGCGAAGAAGGGACTGACCGGCGACCCGAAACTCCCGCAGGCGAACATCTTTCACGGCGAGTTCCCTTACAACAACACCGTCAAAGACGGCTACGAAGCGACCGCGCCGGTCGGATCGTTTCCACCCAACTCACTCGGGCTTTACGACATGGCTGGCAACGTCTGGGAGTGGTGCACCGACTGGTACCGCTACGACTACTACTCGAACAGTCCAAAGGACAACCCAACAGGCCCGAACAGCAGCCTAGACCCCGACGAACCGAACAGCCCGAAGAAAACGATCCGTGGCGGTTCGTTCCTGTGCCATGAGACGTACTGCAGCGGATTTCTCCCGTCGACGCGCATGAAGACTCCGCCGACTGACAGCCACAGTCACACCGGCTTTCGCTGCGTCGTCAACGGCCGGTGATCAGTTCCGTTTCCGGGTGGTGGTCCGACCACGCAAACCAGAACGTGCGGATAGCGGGCAGCATCGTCAGACTGTCGCCGTCGCCCTGGCCGTCTGCGGCAGAGTACGACTTGCCGTCGGACGTCGTGATTCTCCTTTCGCTGACGTCTGTGACTTCGACGCCGTCCGGCAGTTCGACCGCACCGAACAGCCTGGTCTCGGAGTCCATGTAAACCGCAATTCTCTGGCCGCCGACATTCGCCTCGACGATGACTTCTTCAGCTAGCAAGTCGAACGAGATGGCGGTTCTGGTGTCGCCGACGAGAACCCCCAGCACCAAAGCTTTGCCCCGTAGCCGCTTATCACTGTTCTCTACAGGCCTCATTCCAAATTTCGAGGGATCGCGGAAGTACCCGGCATATCGACTGACAACCTTGTGCGTCATGCCGTCGACTTTCAGCACCTTAGTGTCCGGATACGCTGCTACCCAATCCGGCCACTTCACGCGGGGCGTCGATCGTAGCATCTTGAGCGTCTTGCCCTTGTTCGGACCGGCCAACCCTTCGCCGGTGAAGTGCGACCAAAGCGTCTCCGTCTCGCGATCGTACATGACGAGCGAGTTCTTCCACAGCATCCCGCTGACACCGATCGTCAATTCCTTTCCGTCCAGCATGCGGCTATACACGATAGCCGAGGAGCACAGGGGTCACCACGTTGCAGCGATCCGTTCGCCGCCGACGACGTCGTTCACGATCTCGTGCCCGTCCAGCAGATTGATCGAGTAAGCGTGCGCCTCGCCGTTGTGCACGAAGCCGATCACCTCGGCATCGTCCGGCATATTCGCTTCGGCGGCCGAGACGAACACCGGATCCCAGATCGCCATGATCCCATCGCGCGGCAGCAAGATCGCTAGGTCTGACGGAATGTTCGCCTTGTTGAATCCTGAGCTTGCGTCTTGTGCCTTAGCTAACGAAGCTTCTTCATCGCATCCCATAACGAACGCGAGGACAACCAAAATTGATAGAGTAAATGGTCTCATCGGTGGACTCCTGGAGCGCCCAATCTCACAATTCCGATTTCCGCAGATTTGTTCCCGAATAGATTGGCCCGCGCGAACGAAGGCGCCGAAACAAGCCGGTATCATGGACTTGAGCTAACGACCGGCATGAAAACCCTTGGCAAGCTCGTTCCTCTGTTGGCCGTCGTTCTCGTGATCGGCGCTTTCTGGGCAAGCGAAGTAATCGTCAGGCCGAAGGAGATCAAAGACAGGGTCCGGATCAGCTATTGGGAGAAGTGGTCCGACATCGAGTTCGAGGCGATCAAGCGGGTCGTAGACGAGTTCAACGACTCGCAGGACGATATCTACGTCGATCTGCTCCCTGTCTCGAGCATCCACCAGAAGACCATGCTGGCGACCTCGGCGGGGGTCCCGCCCGACGTCGCGGGGCTCTACAGCTTCAACGTCGCGCAGTACGTCCACGACAACGCGATCATTCCGCTCGACGAGTTCTGCAAAGATGCCGGCATCACCCGCGACGACTACATCGCCGTCTACTGGGACCTCGGCGTCTTCCAGGGCAAGATCTACGCTCTTCCGACCACGCCTGCGACGAACGCGCTGCACTACAACAAGGCGATGTTCCGCAACGCTGGGCTCGACGCCGACTCGCCGCCGAAGACGATCGAAGAGCTGGACGAGTACTCCAAGGCACTGACTAAGATCGGCAAGAACGGCTCGATCGTTCAGAGCGGGTTCATGCACGCCGAACCGGGCTGGTGGAACTGGGCGTGGGGCTACTTCTTCGGCGGTCGGCTCTGGGACGGCGAGTCGCAGATCACCTGCAACGAGCCCGAGATCGTCGAAGCGATGCGTTGGGTGCAGAAGCACGCGCAACAGTTCGGGACTGGCAACCTGCAGAACTTCAAGAGCGGGTTCGGCAAGTTCGCCTCTCCACAGAACGCCTTCATGGACGAGAAGGTCGCCATGGTCCTGCAGGGCGTTTGGATGTCGAACTTCATCAACACGTACAACCCCGACCTGGAGTGGGACGCGGTGCCGTTCCCCCACCCCGCGAGCCGCCCAGACCTTGCAAATATGACGATCGCAGAGGCCGACATCCTCGTCATCCCGCGCGGAGCAAAGCACCCGAAGGAAGCGTTCGAGTTCATCAAGTTCGTGCAGTCGCAGCACGCCATGGAGCTGCTCTGCCTCGGCCAGCGCAAGCACTCGCCGCTCGCCGAAGCCAGCGACGAGTTCTACGAGCAGCACCCCAACCCGCGCATCCGGCTCTTCACGGAGCTTGCGAAAGGCCCGAACGCGGTCTCCGTGCCCAAGATCGCGATCTGGCCCGAGTATCAGGCAGAACTGCAAAACGCCTTCGACGAGGTCTACATCAACGGCATGGACCCACAAGAGGCGATGGACATGGTCAAAAGGCGCGTCCAGCCCATGCTCGACAAGTACCTGCGCGAGAGCAAGATCAGGCAGGAGGCGCAACGGTGAGCATCCGGACCAAAGAGGCGAGGGCGGGCTACGTCTTCGCGATCCCCTGGTTCATCGGCTTCGGCATGTTCCTCGCCTATCCGATCTTCGCGTCGATCTACTTCAGCTTCACCTCCTACTCCGTCCTCAACCCGCCGATCTGGGTCGGGCTCGAGAACTACTCGACGCTGATCGCCGACGAGGTGTTCTGGAAGTCGCTTTTCAACACGCTCTTCTTCGCCGCACTGTTCATTCCGCTTGCCACGGTCGTCGCGCTGGGGCTTGCGCTGCTCTTGAACACCAAGGTGCGGTTCATGTCGATCTACCGCACGGTTTTCTTCGTCCCCTCGCTCGTGCCGGTCGTGTCGTTGGTCATCCTGTGGCTGTGGCTGTTCAATGGCGAGTACGGGCTGATCAACACCATGCTCGGCTGGGTCGGCATCGACGGGCCGAACTGGCTCGGCGACGTTCGCTGGTCGAAGCCCGCGATCGTGTTCATGTCACTCTGGGGAGTCGGCAACGCGATGATCATCTACCTTGCCGGCCTGCAGGAGGTTCCGCTGTCGCTCTACGAAGCTGCCGACATCGACGGCGCGACCGCGTGGAAGAAGACGTTGCACGTCACGATCCCGCTGATCTCGCCCGTGATCCTGTTCAACGTGATCATGAGCATCATCGGCTCGCTGCAGATCTTCACACAGCCGTTCGTCATGTCCTCGACCGGGGCACCCGCCCGGTCGATCTACTTCTACTCGATGTACATCTACGACAACGCGTTCAACTACAACAAGATGGGGTACGCGAGCGCGATGGCGTGGATCATGTTCATCATCATCTTCTTCCTGACTGTCTTCGCGCTCAAAAAGAGCGATAAGTTCGTTCACTACGAGGGCGGGTAATCAGATGGCGAAGAGGAGGAAGAGCAGGAGCAGCCTAGCCCAGCACGCGGTCATCCACGCAGTGCTGATCGCCCTGGGCTGCGTATTCATCATCCCGCTCGTCTGGATGCTTTCGACCTCGCTCAAGGTCATTGAAGAGACCGCGACCAGCGAGATCAACTTCATCCCGATGGAGCAGGTCAAGCACGAGTACTTCGATGCGGACGATCCGATCTACGAGACCGAGCACCTCGGCCAGACCGTGCGCGGCAAGATCAGCGGGGAGATCGAGAACGGCCAAGTCGAGTTCCTCATCACAGACCCGCCGGGACAGCTCTACAAGAAGATCCCGATGGACCGGTCGGCCCTGAAAGAGGTGCCGAAGACCACTGGCGTCTATGAATTCGACCGCGACGGCCTCGTCTTTCCCGGCTTCATCAGGTCGGAAGAGGACGGTATCGCACAGTTCGAGATCATCGGCTCGTCCTCCGAGGCCGGGACGGTGCTCGAAGTTCCGAAAGACGACTTACGACCGGTCAAAGAGGTCTCGTTCCAGTTCCACAACTTCGCCGACGCGATTTCATACGGCGAACAGACGCTCGGTTACAAACCGTTCCTGGTTTACGCGCGCAACACGATTCTGTTCTGCATCCTTTTCGTGGGCGGCGTGGTGATCTCCAATTCGATCGTCGCCTATTCGTTCGCGCGGCTCCGCTGGCCGGGGCGCGACCTTGTCTTCGCTCTCACCCTCGCGACCATGATGATCCCCTTCCCCGTCATCATGGTGCCGCTGTTCACCCTGTTCGTGAAGCTCGACTGGGCCGGTACGTTTCGTCCGCTCTGGGTGCCGGCGTGGTTCGGCAGCGCTTTCAGCATCTTCCTTCTGAGGCAGTTCTACAAGTCGATCCCGAACGAGCTGAGCGAGGCCGCGAAGATCGACGGCTGCAGCGAGTGGGGCATCTACTACAAGGTCATCCTGCCGCTCACCAAGCCCGCGCTGGCGGTCGTTGCGCTCTTCGCGTTCATGTCGTCGTGGAACGACTTCCTCGGCCCGCTCATTTACCTCCATAGCCAGGAGCACTTCACCCTCTCGCTCGGCCTGAACTTCTATCGGAGCCAGCAGGGCGCGCAGTGGCACCTGCTCATGGCGGCGTCGACAGTCGTCCTTGCACCGGTCATCATCCTGTTCTTCTTCACACAGAGGCTGTTCATCCAGGGCATCGCTGCGACTGGGCTGAAGGGATGAGGGAGGGTACGAGGTACGAGGTGCGAGGTGCGAGGTGCGAGGTGCACGAGCCGTGTGCCACGGTCAGGCCCGAAGGGTTTGTCCGTGTCCCGTTGGAGCGCGGACTCTTAGTCCGCATCCCGGCCTTCGGACTCTTAGTCCGAAGTTCGCAGCGCGCGAAAGCTAAGGTCGCCCAGGAGGACGACCCTCCATCGGCGCTTCAGAAGTCCCGAGTCCCAAGTCCCGAGTCCCGAGTCACACGAACCAACCCGAACCAACCCGAACTCCCGAACCTCCCCCCAAATGCTAAACTATCGCCATAACATGGAACGAGACGCTTTCGAGCGATTGCTCCAACCTGTGCTGCAGGTCGGATACGGTTATGCGGTCAAGCTGACGCACAACCAGGACGACGCTATGGACCTCGTTCAGGACGCGTCCATCCAGGCCTTCAAGAGCATCCACACCTTCACGGAGGGCACGAACTTCAAGGCGTGGTTCATGAGGATCCTCACGAACAAGTTCTACAAGGCGAAGGAGAAGGAGGCAAGGCGCGGCCAAACGGTCTCTCTCGATGATGCAGAGGACCTGTTCCTTTACACTGAGTCTGAAAAGGCCGGCGTGCGCGACAGCGCCAGTCAGGTAATCGACGCTCTCGACCAAGAAGAAGTGCAGATCGCCATCGACGAACTACCGCAAGAGTTCAGAGTTGTTTGCCTGCTATATTTCATGAATGACTTTAGTTACGAAGAGATCGCGAACGTCGCAGAAATACCAGTCGGCACCGTCAGGTCTCGCTTGCACCGCGGCCGCAAGGTGCTGCAGAAAAAGCTGTGGACCTTAGCTGAGTCCAGGGGAATCGTAAAGAAAGCCCAACAGGAGGAAAGTCATGTCTGATCCGATTCCATGCTCGTGCGACGAAGCGTTTGAACGTCTTCAAAATTACTTGGACCGAGAGCTCTCGCCAGAGGACATTGTGTCGCTAGAGGCGCACCTCGCGACGTGCGAAGGGTGCGCGGGCGCCTACAGCTTCGAAGAAAAAATGCTGAAGTGCGTGCGGGAAAAAGTTCAGGCAACGAATCTTCCTGATGGCCTGGCGACCCGTATTCTGAACGCGATCGACGCCGCGGCCAAGGAGTAACGGCTGTTGGCGGCTAGAGCAGAAATGCGTGAGTTCAAAGTTAAGAACGACGATTCACCCCTATATTAGGAGGTCTTGATGGACGAAAGCTCGCTGTTGCCGCTCGCGCTCGTCATCATCGTCGGCATCGCCTGCCAGTGGTTCGCCTGGCGCGTGCGCCTGCCGGCGATCGTGCTCCTACTGCTCGGCGGGATCATCATGGGGCCGGTCACCGGCTTCCTCAAGCCGGACGAGGTTCTTGGCGATTCGCTGATCGCGATCGTCTCGCTCTCCGTCGCGATCATCCTTTTCGAGGGGGGTATGAGTCTGCGGATTCGGGAGCTGCGCGGCACGGGCAGGACGCTGTCGATGCTCGTCGTTGTCGGATCGATCGTGACGTGGAGCTTGTCAGCCGTCTTTGCAATTGCGATTCTTGGAATGGACCGCCAACTGGCAATCCTATTTGGCGCGATCATGATCGTCACCGGCCCGACTGTGATCGGCCCGCTGCTCCGCCACGTGAGACCGATCGGCAAGTCCGGCACGATACTGAAGTGGGAGGGGCTGACGATCGACCCGATCGGCGCTATCGCCGCCGTTCTCACATACGAGTTCCTGTTCGCGGAGGGCAGCGCCGATACGCCCCAAGAAGCGATCATCGCCCTCGTCTCGACCTTCGGCGTAGGCACTGTTGCAGGGCTGGCTGGCGCTGCGGTCACGGTGATTCTGCTCAAGAAGTTCTGGATACCGGACTTCCTTATCAGTCCGTCGAGCGTCGCGTTCGTCGTGCTGGCATACGTCGGGGCGAATCACTTCAGGCCGGAAGCTGGCTTGGTCGCGGTCACGGTCATGGGAATCGCGCTCGCAAATCAGAAGTGGGTCAAGGTCGGGCACATCCTAGAGTTCAAGGAGAACTTGCGGGTGCTTCTCATCAGCTCTCTGTTCGTGATTCTAGCCGCTCGCCTACAGCCCAGCATCCTTGGCGATATCAAGTGGCATCACGCGTTGTTCATAGCTGCGCTGATCTTAATCGTGAGGCCTGTCGCAGTCTTCATTTCGACGCTGCGATCGGGGCTTAGCCGGGAGGAGAAGGTGTTTCTGTCGATCATGGCGCCGCGCGGGATCGTCGCGGCGGCGGTCGCTTCGATCTTCGCGCTGAAACTGACCGGAGGCGACGGTGACACGATCATGACCAACACCTTCCTCGTCGTCGTCAGCACAGTCGTTATCTATGGGTTCGCGGCATTGCCGATCGCGCGGCGACTCGGACTAGCGCAACCAGAGCCGAACGGCCTGCTGCTAGTCGGCTCCAGCGCCTTCTCGCGAGAGTTCGCGAAGGAGTTGATGAACTGCGATGTGCAAGTCAAGCTGATCGACACGAACGAAGAGAAAGTCGAACTCGCCCGATCGCGCGGCATAGACGCGGAGCTTGTCAACTTTCTGCACGAGGACGAACGCGAGGAGATGGACCTCAACGGTATAGGGAGCCTGCTGGCCCTGACGCCGAACGACAATGCCAACATGTTCTTGGTCAACCGCGGCGCTGAAGAGTTCGGCCGTGCCCGGGTGTATCGAATGGCTCCGAGAACTGGCGATGAAGAACAGGAGAAACCATCTCCTAAGGACCACGGTGGGCGAGTTCTGTTCTCCCTCGATACCGGATTCGACGGCCTGCAGGATTACTACGAGCGCGGTTGGATACCGCGCTCGATGACGATTTCCGAAGAGAACGAAGACGATCTGAAAGCCGGCAGCGAAGACCGCGTCCTGCTCGCGACGATTTCAGAAGAGGGCAAACCGGACCTGTTCACGGCTGCGGACCGGCCAGCGCTCAAACGCGGGCAAAAGCTGCTGTATCTTGCGCCAGGAGATGCCACCGACTAGGCGGCCGTTCTCCGCTCGTCTTCCTCTTGCTCGTCCGACTCTTCTGATTCTTCCTCATCGTCAGTGTCATCAGTGCCGTCGTCGCGCTTCAAGAAGCTAAACGCAGACCGCAGCCTCTGCATGAGCGAGAACTGGTCGTCGTCCTCTTCTTCGATCTCCCCCGCACCGTCGATAATCCACTCGGCCAGCTCGTCGATCTGCTTGGCAGGTTTGGATTTCGGCTTTGTCAGCACCAGGCTGGCGCACGTTCGTGAGCACGCCGCGACCGTCTCGTCCCATTCAACTGCACCCGCATAGAGGACGCTCTTGCTCAAGAACTGACCGACGATCGTCTTGAGCTTGTTGAAGACTATCTCGGCTTGGCTTGCTGTGTCAGCCTGATTCACCAAGAGCGCTGTTTTCGCATCAGGCTTGACGCGATACAGCATCTTGAGCGCAACAAAGCAGTCCATCAAACTCGTGGGATCAGGAGTGCACACGAACAGCGCAAGATCCGCCGAATTGGTGAACGCGAGGACGTGCGGATGCAGGCCAGCGGCCGTGTCGACAATAACGTAGTCATATTCGCGGGCGACCTTCGCCAATTGCTGCAGCACGTCTTCAAGCTGGGAATCGCTGAGATCGAGCAGCTCGTCGACCCCTGACCCGCCAGATATCAGGTCTACTTCGCCTGGACCGGTGCAAATTATTTTGCGGAGCTCAACGCCGTCCACCACCACGTCTTTCAGCGACTTATCGCACTCAACTCCGAAAAGTATGTCGACGTTCGCGAGGCCGAAGTCCGCGTCGAACAGCAGCACCGAGTGACCCCAATCGACCAGCGCCGCCGCAAGGTTTGCGGCGATCACCGTCTTGCCAACTCCACCCTTTCCGCTTGCTATCGCAATCGTTTTCATTTTGCTACGCGGCCCTCCGCTTCGATTTGCTCAGCTTTCGTCGTTTCTTGTTTGATCGCTTCTTCTGCAACTGGCCTGGCGCGGCATCGAGCACAGCAGTGCGGGCGCCTTTGGCCGCCTCCGCCGAGTAGGCGAGCCGCAAGTTCTTGACGACCTCGTCGATCGGTGCGGGCTCTGGAACGACGCGCATGGCCAGGGCGTTCGCGATGAGGTCCAGTGCTTCTTGATCGAACGGTTCTACGACACGGCACACGAGTTCATCATTTTCAATGCGAATGGGGACAGCGAGCGCACCGACTGCCAGGTGTGCTGGAACGCGCGCGATCACAGCGGGGTCGAGCTCCATGCTTGGACTCTGGCGCTCGGGAAATTTCGGCACCTTCGGCGGCTCAGCGACCGGCTCCTCTTTTTCCACCGGCTGGCTCTCTTCGATATCCTTGCCTGCCTGGAACGCCGTGAAGCCCAGTTCGACGGAACCCTCGCCCACGCCTGCGTCCTCGTCGGCCCCCGCAACCTGCGGGGCTGATTCGGCTCCGGCATCTGCGGACACGCAGTCAGCGGGGTCGGCAGTGTCCGGCGCTTCATCGGATGTTGCTTCTGTAGCAGCAGGCTGATCTTTGTCGGGCGACTCCGCAGAGGCTCCTGCCAGCAGGGCCTGGATTTCGTCGTCGGTCATGTCGCCGGAGTCAGCGGAGGCCTTAACTTCTGCCTGGGGTGGCTCCACGGGCTCACTTTCGCTCGCGTCGGCCTGTGCCGGCAAAGGCTCGGTCTCGCTGCCGCCCTGCGCCGCCGTTTCGCCCGCGCCTTCGGCGGGCGGATCGGTCGGCTTGCTTTCACCTGCCGACGCCTCGGCAAGCAGAGCCTGAATCTCATCTTCGCTCATTGCAGCCGAATCGCTCTGAACTTGGTCATCCATTTCTGTCTCCTCGTTTTTCTTGTCGCCACTCTCTGGCATCGGCTCGCTATCCACTGACGGCGAGTGTCCGAGCGGCGCATTGAACTGCGCAACCGTATCCGTCAAATCCGGATGGCTCTCAAGAACCTCCAATTCCAGTCTCTTGCGCTCTTCTTCATCGATCGGATCGTCCTCTGGCTCCTCCTCGTCGATCAGGTTATCTTCCCCACTCGTCTCGTCGAGCTGAGACATCGCAACATCGATATCTCGCGCCAGGCTAGCACCGTTGAAACCTCTTTCCCAGGTTCCGCTCTCCGATTCCGATGCGCTACCTTCTTGCCGTTCCGGGTCAGCGCCTTCAACTGGTTTCGCCGCGCGCAAATCCGAGACTTCCGCCCGCAGTTCGGTCACCTCCCGCACTAAGTCAGCCATCTGCGAGGCTATCTGCTCCAATAGCTGATCGCTCACTTCTGGATGCTGGCTCTCTAACTTCGGTACCGCGGTTTCGCGTGGACCGTCAGATTGTGAGCGCAGAAAGCCTTTCGCCATAGTCACCGCGAGGCACGACGAGTAGACCTCATGCCTGATATTAAGTTTCGGTTGGATTTAGGCTAGAATTCAGGGTCAGGCAGCCGGATGATCCAGAGTCGCTTCGGTCCATGGGCGCCCATGACCATCACGCCCTCGATATCGGCAGTCTTGCTAGGCCCGGTGATGAGTACCGAATTAGGTTCCGGCAGGTTCAAAATGCACTCGTCGAGAGAGGCAACGATGGAGCCCGACTTGATCAGGACGGCGTGAATCGGCGGGGCGAGGCTAGCTAGGCGCCGTCGACCGTTGCCAGCCGATATCAGAACGCTCCCAGTCTCCGCGACAGCCATATCCGCCAGGGTCACTCCGACCTCGGCCAACCAGGGGTCGTCCTGCGGAGTGCCCAAATCGCGCCGGACGTTCTCAGGCACGTCATAGTCGCACACGGCTCGGCCTCTAAACTCCGCCAGGTCTTCGAGCCTCTTGACCTCTCCGCCAAGTTCGGCCAGCCTCTCGACGAAGCGCGTCCAGAGGTCGTCGGCCGGAACCGACTTCACGTTCGTCTTCTGTGCCTGGGCTCTCGCCTCTCCGGTGGGTTCTGGGAGGCTTGCAAGCACGACGTCACGATCGTTCATTCCACCACCTCCTGAAGCTCTTCCCCCGTGCAGGAGTGTCGCGGAACTCCTTCCAAGGGTTCGGCAGTTTCGTGGCAAGCGGCAGCATGCGCAAGGTTCGCCTCCACGCCTTGGCGCTCGTCACGCTCTTTGCGTACAACCGCCATTTGTTCGCCCGCTGCTCTGCTCGAAGGTGCAGCAACATCGAAGGTATGTCGATGTCGACCGGGCAGACCGACTTGCACGCGCCGCAAAGTGTGGACGCAAATGCGAGATCGCCCATCGAGTCGACCCCTTCGAGCGCCGGCGCAAGAACCGCACCGACTGGGCCGGGGTAGACGTGCCGATACGCGTGTCCGGTCGCTGCACGGTACACGGGGCAGACGTTCAGACACGCGCCACAACGGATGCAGCCGAGGATGTCGCGGTACCGACCCTCTAAAATGCCGGACCGGCCGTTATCGAGCAGGACGACATGCACCTCTTGCGGCCCGTCGAGCGCTTCTCGCCGCGGGCCAGTGATGAAGTGCGTGTACACGGTGAGGCGCTGACCTGTTGCAGAGCCCGCCAGCAGTCTCAGAAACAGCGGAAGGTCTGATTCGAAGGCCAACAGCTTCTCGATTCCCATTACAGCGATGTGCACCTTTGGAGCCGTCGTGGAAAGCCGGTTGTTCCCTTCGTTCTCAACGAGAACGATCCGACCCGTTTCTGCGATCCCAAAGTTCACGCCGCTGATCCCGACGTCGGCCTTGCGGAACTTCTCGCGCAGATGCGCGCGCGCTTGCATCGTCAGCTCCTCCGGGTCCTCGGTGTACGGACCAAGTCCATGTTCGCGGAACGACTCAGCGATGTTCCTTCGATTCTTGTGGATGATCGGCTGGACCACGTGACTGGGAGTGTCTTGATCCAGCTGAATGATGAACTCGCCGAGATCTGTCTCGATCGGCGTGTGCCCATCCTCGATCAGGCTCTTGTTCAGATGAATCTCTTCAGTCGCCATCGACTTCGCCTTGACGATGAGAGCGCCGTTCGGCGCAGCGCTGCTGCAGATCGCCGATATCTGCTTGCAAGCCGAGCCTGCGTCGAGGGCCCAGTGGACTTTGACTCCGTTTTTGATCAAGTTCTCTTCGAACTCGAGAAGCAGCGGCTTCAGGTTCGCGAGCACGTGCTTCTTGGCTGCCGCAGCCGCGGTTCGTGCTGCATCAACGTCGTCGAAGACTGCGGCCAACGTAACGGACCTCGCTGCAGAAACGCGCGCCGCCGACGACCTGACGCTGGCTACGGTCTCAACCTTCACACCCCTTACGAAACGATCGAAGGCGACTCTCACGCGGAGATCGCCTCCGCCAGCACCTGCGCGATGTGAAGCGTTGACAGTTCGATACCGTTGCGGTCGATCAGCCCCTGCAAGTGCAGCAAGCACCCCATATCGCCGCTGACGACTTGCTCGACTCCTGCATCCCGCAGTTGTTGCAGTTTTTCTAGGCCGATGCTCTCGCTCACCTTGCCGTGGGTAGTGCAGAACGAACCGCCAAAGCCGCAACACTGTTCGTCCGAGCCAAAGGGGATCAGCTCCGCGCCGGAGATCGACTCAAGCAGTTTTCGCTGATGCCCGTTCGTGCCAAGCACGCGCCCGTGACAGGCTTCGTGAAGGCCTATGTGGCGAGCGGGAATCTCGCCTTGCCACTCGTCTCGCCCCAGCACGTCTACGATGAACTCACAAAGCTCGTACGCACGAGACGCCGCAGGCATCGACAGCATCGGATACCCGTGCCGCAGCATCGCGGCGCACGACGTTGACGGCGTGACCACCGGATCGTATTCGTCGGCGAGGCTGAAGACTTCGACGTTTCTCACGGCGATCTCCTTGGCGGTGACCCAATCTCCCCCGTTGAACGGCGGCTGCCCACAGCAAGTCTGCTCTGACGGGAACGACACCTCGCAGCCCAAATGCTCTAAGACCGTAACCGTGGCAATCCCAACGTCGCCTGCTACGCCATCGCACAGGCAGGTCAGCATGAGCTGGACCCTCATACGGGGACACCGGGCTCGTACGTCCGTGTTTCAGCGCTCGCATCGATCACCGACGACAACTCATCCGCAGGGATTTCGCCGGACGCCACGAACTGCATGCCCAAATTGCCAAGCACCGTTGCCTCTGCGGGACCGGCGACCACTGACAGCCCGGTGCCGTCAGCGATGCCTTGACACAGTCTATCGCTCCGCGAACCTCCGCCGACGATTCTGACCCTGGAGAACTGCCGACCTACCAGTTCACCGAGGGCTGCTGGCTGGTACGCCGTTGCGGCGATCAGACTGTTGAGCGCCATCGCCGCCCAGTGCCCGCTCTTCGTCGGCGTTCGACTGGACAGCTCTAGCACCGCTGCTGTCATCGATTCCGGGTTGAACAAGTCCTTGTTGAAGTAGTCGAACGTTCCGTCGAACGAGTAGTCCGCAGTCGCAAGCCAATCCGGAACTGGCATCTCTACCTTGAGCTCGCTGTGAAGTCGGTTGATGATGTAGTAGCCGGGGATGTTCTTGAGAAATCGCACGCGGCCATCGTGCGTGCGCTCGTTCGTCCAGCCGGCATCCTCCGCAGCCTGCGAAGGCAACGGCTCGTCGAGAACCGTCCCGAGAATCGTCCACGTGCCAACGTTCAGGAAGACTTCGTCGTCTTGCAGATCGCCAAGACCGCAGACAGCTGACGCGGTATCGTGGCTCGCGACGCTCGCCAGATCGACCGTGTAGCTCACCGGCCCAATGATCCGCCCGGGCTTCCTCGGTTGTTGCAACGGCACTGGCCAACCAACAATTTCAAACGCTTCTGCGCACCACAATCCATCCAGGCCCATCAGCTGCGTCGTTGAGGATTGCGTGTATTCATAATTCATTCGACGCGTGAGCAGGAAGCCAAACAGATCCGGCAGCAACTGCCACCGGAACGCCTCGGGCCAGTCAGCGTGCTCCTCACGGCGCGCCGCCAGTTGATATATCGTGTTGAACGGCTGATGATGAATGCCCGTAAGCTCGAACAGCCGTTTGCGATGCCGAACCATTTCGTCGAATTTCTTGACGTGCGACTCGTGGCGGTACGCAACCGGGTCCTGGACCAAATGCCCGTCGCCGTCGATGAAGCCGTGGTCGACGCCCCAGGTGTCGATTCCGACCGTCGCCTTCTCGAAGCGCTCTTCTGCGCACCGCACGGCGCGACGGCAGAGGCCTATCAGGAAGTCTATCTGCCAATGCCCGCGTGCGGGCTCGTGGACCATCTGCTCGACGACCTCATAGCGGATCGCGCCCCCCTCGATCCACCCTGCGGCAAAACGCGCCGAGGACGCGCCCATATCGACCGCGACAGCACCAAACGGCCGCTTGGTCATGATGATCGGATGCTACCGCAACGGGGGTGTTCTAACGGACGAATCCTTCGCGGTTTCCACCATCGACCGTGATCGTGCAGCCCGTCGTCCGGCTCGATCTTGCCTCGCTGGCGAGCCAGGCGACCGCCTCGGCGATGTCGTCGGGGGTTACATCGACCTGCAGCATCGTGCGGTTGCGGTAGTGCGCCTCGATCTCGTCAGGCTGGATACCGAGCGACTGGGCGGTTTGAGCGCGCCATGCGTCGTTCCAGATTCCGCTCCCGATCACGACCGCGTCGGGGTTGACCGCGTTGGCGCGGATGCCGTGCTTGGCCATATCGACCGCGGTGCAGCGCATCAGGTGCAGCTCGAACGCCTTCGCGGCGGAGTACAGCGCGGCGTTCGAACCTGCGGCGGTGCCGTTCTTCGATCCGATCACGATGATCGAGCCGCCAGTGCCCTGATCTCGCATGACGCGAGTCGCGTGTGCCATCGTGTCGAAGTAAGCATCGACCAACAGAGACCTCAAGAACTCGTAGTCCTCACAAGAGGTGTCTGCGACCGATCCGCGCCGCGCGTTGCCCGCATTGACGACCGCGATATCGAGGCCTCCAAACTTCAAGATCGTCTCTTCAAAGACATTTCTAAGAGCGTCGCCGTCGGTGACGTCGCATAAGGCGGACAGGACGCACTCGTCGTTGTTGATCGCAGCGACATCTGCTCGCGCCTGCTCCAGCTTCTCTTCATTGATGTCGAGCAACACGACGCACGCACCGAGCGAAGCCAGCTTCTTCGCCGTCGCGAGGCCGATCCCCTGCGCCGCGCCGGTGACGAGGGCGACCTGCCGCGACAGCTCCTTCTCCGGCGGCTGGCGCTTCAGCTTCGCCTCTTCGAGCAGCCAGTACTCGATGTTGAACGCCTCCTGTTCTGCCAGCGACTTGTAACTGCTGATCGTCTCTGCGCCACGCATCACGCGGATCGCGTTGCGGTAGAACTCGCCGGTGACGCGCGCCTCGACCAGGTTCTTCCCGAAGCTCACCATCCCGACTCCGGGCATCAGGACGACGCTCGGATTCGGGTTGCGCATCGCGGGCGAATCGTCGTGCTTGCACCGCTCGTAATACTTTGCATATCCCTCGCGAAAGCCAGCGAGCGCATTGTCCATGTCGCCCTCGATTTCCAACACCATCGGGCAGATCTTCGTACGCAAGAAATGGTCGGGGCAGCTCGTGCCAAGCGCGGCCAGATCAGTCATCTTCGCGCGTGACAGATACTCCAACACCTCGTCGCTCTGATCGACGTTTGCAATCAGCCGCTTGCCTTCATAGGAAACCTTGCCGCGCAGCACCGGCAACACCTCCAACAGTATCTTGCGCGGATCGTCAGCGCGAACAGGCCGCACCTCGTCGCCAAAAGGATGCGAGCCAGCGCGGGAGTCGATGAACTCCTGCGCCTGGTTGATCATCCGGATCGTGTCGGCGTAGCACTCCTCCCACGTGTCGGCCCAGTTGATGAAACCGTGCGACCCCATGAGCGCGCCCTTGATGCTAGGGTTCGACTTGAGCAAGTCGCGCAACATCAGACCCAGCTCGAATCCCGGCCGCTTCCACGGCAGATAACCCATCTCCCCCGACCATATTTCCTGAGTCAACGCCTCGGCGGCCGAGCTCGCGGCGACGGCGATCACCGCGTCGGCGTGCATGTGCGAGACGGCCTTGAACGACACATAGGCGTGCAGAGGGGTGTCGATCGAACACGCACGGGGGTTCAAACCGAAAACGCAGTGGTTGTACAGCGGAACGATCTCGTCCTCGCGCAAACGCTCGCCCTGAAACTTTGACTCTAGGGCCAGGACGCGGTCGAGATACAGCGATGCAAATCCGTCCCTCTTCGCGGTCCCAAGGTCGCCGCCGGATCCCTTGACCCACATCACCTCGACCTCCTCTCCGGTCAGCGGGTCGGCCTGAGAACTTTTGACCGAGGTGTTCCCGCCGCCGAAGTTGGTCACGCGAGGGTCGGAGCCGAGCAGGTTCGACGCATAGACGAGCTGGCCGACGTCGTCCATGCCGCCAGCCCGTTTAGAATCCCAGAGGTTCGGAACGGTGCTCGAATCGTGGTGTGTGGTGGCCATGCCGCTAAGGGCATTGTACTGGAGCGACTCACTCTTCGTCGGACTCACGGCGCTTGCGCTTGGCTTCGAGCAGCTTGCTGGCAGTGGCACCGGTGGCGGCAGGTTTTCGAGTTTGCTCGCGCGGCTTCCGTTCAGTCGGCTTCAGAATCACGGTCTTACCTCTAGCTTCAGCAGGGTCTGAATCCGTGGCGGCGAGCTTGGCCTTGCGCAGACGCGCGATCCGCTCATCAGCCTCCGACGGCTCCTGAGCCGGCTTCCTCTTCATCCACGCGACGACCGTCGCGATCATCTCTGTCAAAGGCAGCGCGATGCGCCGCACACCGACGTCGACCGGCAACATCACCGCGGCTGCCAAAAGGAAGTACAGCCAAAGGTCTTCGATCGACACGCCCGGATCTGGAACGGCACGAAGGGCGTCCAGGGGATCGGTGATCGCCGCACCGCCGGTCACGCCCGCGATCCCTTCGAGCAGCGGAAAGTTCGTAGCCTGGTACTGATACTCCGGCGGGTACGGAATCGAGAAACCGCTAGAGCTGACTCGCGACTCCCCGTCTGCGTCCTGCTCGGCGACCGTAACGATGTAGCTGCCAAGCTGCTCGGCGTCGAACCAGCCCGTGAACACGCCAGGCGCTTCCTGCGTTAGCTTGACGTCGCGCGTCTCGCCCGACGGAGTGCTCACGCGAACGGTCGTGTCGTTGCTCACCAGCGGATTGCCCAGCCGGTCATATGCGTGCACCGTGATCTCGCCGCGCCCGCCGACGGGAGAGACCTGCACTTGATAGTCGTTCCTCGTCGCGCGGCGGGATATCGCGCGCACTGCCTGTGCCCAGAACTGAGCGAACCCATCCCACGGAACCCATAGAGACGCCCACTGCGACTTCGCGTCCGACGTGAACGCGAGCGATGTGCCGAGCCCGTACTGCCAAGTGGCGAGGATCGGATCGTCCTTCGGGGATTTCATTCCGAGTCGGGCGAGCGGTTTCAGATCAGTCAGGCAGTACGCGTAGAGCGCGGGGATTGAGCCCGGATCGATCCCGCTGAGAATCTCCTCGCCGAACGCAACCTCCGGGTAAAACGCGCCTTCTTCGATCGCCGAACGGGACATTACGGCGACGTCCTGCGTGAATATCTGCGGCAGCTTGCTCGCTTTGTCCGCAAGGTAATACAGTCCTCCGCCCGCCTTTGCCAACTGCTGAAGAAACCGTTCGTCCTTGCCGCCGCCGATCGCCACGACTGTCGTCGTGATCTTGTCCCTGTACATCTGGGACACGATCGCCAGCGAGTTGCCGTACATATCGGTGTCGGCGCCGTCAGCCAAGAAGATGAGATGCCGCACCTTGGTGTCCTCTTTTCTAAGCTCCTGATCGGCAAACCGCATCGACGGCTCTGCGTAAACGCCCCCTCCACCCGGTCGCAGCTTTCGTATGTTGCTGATGACGGCTTGCTTGTTCGTCAGATCTTGGATCGGCGCTACGTAAACGATGTCGTCGGTGCTTCCTGCTACGCCGATCCGGTCGCGCGGAGACAGTAGCTCCGCGGTCATCACCGCCGCCTTGATCGCAAGCTTGTACTTTTCAATCCCGTCTTCCTTCATCGCCATCGAGCCCGACGTATCGATTACGATCAGCACAGTCGTACTCGGAAAGCTCTTGCGCTGACGGATGTCCAGATCGACGGGGAGAGCCTCGGCGACCGGTGTGCCGTACCAGCCGCCAGGAAGAAAGCTGTCCTCACCGCCGATCATCGCAAGACCGATGCCGGTGTCGTTCACGGCCGCCCTCAGCATGTTCATCTGATACTCGGCCACGTAGTACGCGTTCAGATCGTTCAGGATTACGGCGTCGTACGGCTGCAAGTCTTCCGCGCGGGCAGGCATTCCCTCCGGCCCGTACAGATCGACGATCAGCCCCTGTTTGCGCAGCGCGTCGGCAAGCTCGGTCTGGCTCGCGTCTCCTTGCAAGAGGAGCAGCTTCGGTCTTCCGCGGACGTTGACGAACGCCGCTCCGACGTTGTTTCTGTTGTCGGTGTCTTCGGGGACGGCCAAGGAAGCGCGGTACCGATAAAAGCCGGGCTCGTCGAGCAGTTGGCTGATGACGATCGAAGACTTGCCAGCCGGCAGCTCCACTGGAATCTCGGCGACGACCACGCCGTTGCGATCGATGATCAGCACGCCGCGCTGCTCGGTGCTCGATTCGACAAGCGCGCGCAGTTCGAACGGCTGATCCGCCCGTCGCTCGCTCGGTGCTTGCAGTTCCAACACCGACGCCTCGACTCGTCGCTGCACCGTTCCGAGCGCCACGTAGTCGACGTCCACGCCCTCGATGGCGGCTGCCTCTGCGGCCCGAGCCGCGTCGCCGCGAGTCTCGTTTCCGTCGGTCAGCACAACGATGCGGCGCGCCTTGCCGTCTGGGAACGACGCAGCAGCAAGCCTGATCGCCGCAGCAAGGTCCGAGCCGGACGAATCAACCACCGACATGAGCCGACCGAGCGGACGCTTGCCTCCCGGTATCGCCTCGACGACGGCCTGCGCCCCAAACGTAACGACTCCGGCTGCATCGTCGGGCCCGAGCGAGCGCATCGCTCGATCGACGAACTCTTCCGCCACGCGGCGGTCGGCTTCCGCGACGCTGTCGGATCGATCCATGACAAAGATGACCGCCGTCCCCTTGTTCTCTCGGTACGACTGCGGCCCCATCAGCGCGATGACGACCGCGCCTGCCATCAGGAAGCGTATCGTGAACGCAATCCCTTTGCGCACCCTAGCCATGCCGTGGAAGTGTCGCCAACTGAGAATCAAGCCAACGATGAGCGGGATGAAAAGCAGCCCCCAAGCGGGATCGGTAAACCGCAAGCTAAGACCTCCTCGCGTACATCCACCACTCGACGCTGAGGACCAACAGCGCAAGGAGCGCCAGCGGCTTCCAGAAGTCGGCGTACCGGTGGAGGTCGCGCTCGGTCTGAACTTCGTTCTCCTTGATACTGACGAACTCCTGCGCATCGACGCTCGACTCGAGATCGTCGCGCATGTAGGCGTAGATCGTCCGTTCCTCGCCGTTCGCCTGCAAGGTGTAGGTGCCGACCTGATCGATGCCTCGAACGACGTACCGGCCTTGCAGGGCGTGCACAGCTACCTTTGTTCCGTCGGGGCGGATCAAAGTCGCTGCGTCGTCGGTATCGGCGGGGACGTGAAACTGCTGCCCCGCCAAGATCGCCAGCGTGTCGCTCGCGACTTCACCGGCCAGAAAATCCAGCGCGTTGGCCACGAAAATCGGAAAGCCGACCGTCAGAGGAAAGTCCGAGCTGAGCGGCTCGAACGATAGGTATAGCTGCCGCTGTTCCGCTTCTGCCATGACCAGGATCGGGCCTTCCACTGCCTCGGCTATGACCCGGCCTCGTGGCTTTGGGCTGACAGCTTGCGCATCTTCGATGTACACCGATGCGAAGTTCACTCCGCGCATCATGGGAACGTCCTGTGCATCCAGGAAATTCAACCGCTCGTGTGTGCCGGAGACGGTCACTGGCGAGGGCGGCCCAGCCGCACCGAGCGTGAGAACGCCTCGCGCCTTCACCGCGACCTCTTGTATGCCGTCGAAGACGACGATGTCGTAAACGCCTGGGCCCGCGCTGTCGGCCCGTTCGTTAACCGGAACTTCCGACGACTTGTCGAGCGTCACGCGCGGGTCGAGCACCAGCGCCCGCTCCAAGAACATGTCTCCCTTGGTGACCAACAGCACACGGAGCGACGCGCCTGGATCAACGACCGTCACCGCGTAGTCGTCGGCGGCCAGGATGTCTTCGCCGCTGAGCCTCGCTTCAACGACTTGAACGCCCGGGGGTGCAGGAAACGTCTTTCCCCACGTCTTTCCGGCGTCGATCTTTGCTATCTCGGAGTCGATGACCTCGCCGTCCGCGTAGATCGTCACGGTGACCTCGACCGCGTCGTACCCGTGGTTCTTCACGCCGCAGTAAACGATCCGCCCGGTCGGACTGTCGCTGCTGCCGAGGGCTTCGATCGCGACGTTTCGGCGGCTCTCGCCGATCTTCTGGTACACCAGCGAAGATTTGCCCGGGCCGAAGTTCTTGACCTCTTCAAAAACGCCGTCGGAGAGCAACACGATCTTCGCTCCATCGATGGTGCCGACTCTGGCTGCTGCCAGCCGGAGCGCTTCGCCGATATCGCTCGGGCCGTCCGCTCGCCGGACGCTCGACATTGCGCGACGCTGGGCCGCTGGGTCGTTGCTCAGCGGAAACACGACTCGCGGCATCGCGCCGGCTTCGATCAGCATCAGCCTGTCGCCGATGTTTGCGCTGTTGATCATCCCTCTTACGATCTTGACCGCCTCGTCGAACCTCGTCGGCTCGATGTCGGTCGCGCCCATGCTTGCGCTCGCATCCAGAACAACGACCGTGACCTCTCCTGCAAGACCTTTCTGCAACGTCTGTGGCCGGGCCAGCGCGAAAACGAACAGTGCCAGCGCCAGCAGTTGCAGCAGTAGCAGCCAACTGAATCGCAGCCGCTGGAAGAGCGCGTTCGCCCGCACCTCATCCGTGCGCTCCGGCCATAGGAAGGTGGCCGGGACTTGCACGTTCTTCCGCCGCATTCGCAGCAGATACAGCGCGATGATGACCCCGCCGAGCGGCAACAGCCAGCCGAGCGCGCCGAGGCTTTGAAAACTCACGCTGCCACCCACCTATTGCGCCGGAGCACGTCGAGCACGAACCGATCCAGCGCCGTGCCAACTGTCAGGAGCGTGTAACGTCCGCCGAGCCTTCTGCACTCCTCTGCCACGGCGTCGTTGTGCTCGTTCAAACTCTTCTTGTAAGCGGCCATCGTGATGCTGTTGGCGGTGATTTCGACCGCGCTCGCGCTCTCGATGTCCAGCAGCCGCAGGTCGCCTTCGAGGTCTGGGCGCAGTTCGATGTCGCTGAGTATCTGGAGCACGTTCACCTCGTGTCCGCGCCCCCCGAGAATCCTGATTCCCGGCACCAGGTCAGGATCCATGCCGTCGGTGACGATCATCGCCATGCCCGCTCGCACCCCGCTGGCAGCGAACAGCCTGAGCTCCTCTGCAAGCCCGTGATTGCCGACCGGTTCGACCGCCGACGCCCATCGCGCGAGTTTGGGGTACGACGCGCGACCGCGCAGCGCCGGAAGGGGCTGTTGGCGCGAGCCGAGCGTTCGGGGATAGACGGCGTCTCCTCCGCTCAGCGCTATGTAGCCAAGCGCGCACGCGATCCTTGCGGCGTACTCGAGCTTGCTCGGCTCTCCAAAGCTCATCGAAGCGCTGCAATCGAGCAGAAGGTGGACGGCCAAGTCCTCTTCGTCGCGGTACGTCTTCATCACCGGCTGCCCAAGCCTGGCGAGGACGTTCCAATCCAGGTGTCTCAAATCGTCCCCTTCCACGTAGTCGCGGTAGTCGTCGAAGTCGATGCTGATCCCCTTCTTCCTCGTCAGCCGTTCGCCGCGCACCCTGCCCTGGAACGCCTTGCGAGGGCTCAGCCGCAGCCCTTCGAGAATCCGAAACTCGTTCGGGGCAAGGACGAGTCTGCTCATGCGCCCTCCGACGAAGTCCAATAAGACCTATAGGACTTATACGACGTATAGGTCCTATGAAGAAAACGAGGATCTGCCGGCGCACACGCCACGGCTAAACCCCGATTGGATCCTTGTCCTCGGCCTCGACGTGCGCCAGGACTTCGTCGATCACCGCGTCTGTGGTCACCCCATCCGCCTCTGCTTCAAAGTTGAGAATGATTCTGTGCCTGAGAGCTGGCTTTGCGGCCCTCTTCATGTCCTCCTTGCTGACGTTGTAGCGGCCATCGAGCAGCGCATGGATCTTCCCCGCCGTAACGATCGCCTGTGCGGCGCGCGGAGACGCTCCAAACCGGCAGTACTTAGTCGCCTCGGGAGTCGCTCCCTCGCCCTCTGGATGGGTGCCGACGACGATTGACAGCCCGTACTGCAGCACGCTCTCTGAGACGGGCACGCCGCGAACGATCTCCCTGATCTTCAAGATGTCCGCGCCGCTCGACACTTTGCTGGCGGCCGCCGTCTTCGTGCCAGTGGTCGCGTGAACGATGCCTGCCAGCTCTTCGCGAGACGGATACCTGACGACAAGCTTGTACATGAAGCGGTCTAGCTGCGCCTCTGGCAGAGGGTACGTGCCCTCCTGCTCGATCGGGTTCTGCGTGGCCATCACCAAGAACGGATTGCCGACCTCATGCTTCACTCCACCGACCGTGACAGAGAGCTCCTGCATCGCTTCCAACAGCGCCGACTGCGTCTTTGGAGTCGCGCGGTTGATCTCGTCGGCGAGCAGCAAGTTCGTAAAGATCGGCCCGCGCCGGAACTCGAACCTCCGGCCGCCCCTGTCGTCGGTCGCGAGCACGTTCGTTCCCGTTACGTCGGCGGGCATCATGTCCGGGGTGAACTGAATCCTGCTGAAATCTAGGTTGACCGCCTCCGAAAGTGTTCGAACCAAGAGCGTCTTGCCGAGACCAGGCATCCCTTCGAGCAGCACATGCCCGTTTGCGGCGAGACAGACCAGTACGCCTTCGATGATCTCTTTCTGGCCGATGATGACCTTAGAAACCTCGTCTCGAATCGCGCTTATCGTATCACGGAAGAACGTTGCGGACTCTTCGCCGCTCACTTCCTACCCCCGCTGAGGCTCTCGAAATACTCCTTCACGCGCTTCTCGTGCTCCTTTGGAATTTCCTCGCGCTCGATCGCCTTCTCAGCCGCTTCGTTGTACCGTGGCAGCACCTCTTGATAAGGAACGGTGGTCCGGTCTCCCATCGGCGACGGCGCTCTTACCTCGACGAAATACTCTTCTCCCTCGGCGCGTCTTTGGCCGCGCACCCCGAGGGCGTTCGTTTGTCCTTCGCCCTTCTGTTCCTCCTCGGACAAGTTGATCCCTCCGTACCCCGCGTAGAAATTGTCCTTGGATCTTCCGCCCGAGCCGAAGCCCCTCAAGACGTTCATGTTTAGGCTCAGACCCAGGCCGGAACCGAGGCCGTTGCACGCCTTGCAGAAGGCGTTGCCGGCCTTGAGCTGTTCAAGGGCTGCGCGCAGCTGATCCATGACCATCTCTTGATACTCGGAACCCTCAAGGCGCTCTTCCAATTCATCGAGCATCTGCTCAAGATCGGCAATCTGCTGCTCGGTCAGCGGCTCCCCGTCGGCGACCTGCTGCGCAGCGTTGCGCATCTCTCGCACAGCTTTCATGATGTCCTTGTACTCAGGGCTGTTCATGAACTCTTCGAGGATCTTCCGCGCCTCATCGCTCAGCTCTAGCGCCTCTTGCATCTCCTGTAGCTCCTGCTGTTGCTGCAGAAGTATCGCCAGTTGCTCGGGCGTTAGGTTCTGGGAATTTCCTAGTTGTCGCTGGATGTCGTTCAGCTGCTGGTCGATCAACCGTTTCAGAGCGTCGGACTGGTCTTCCGTGAGGTTGAGCAGAGATGGATCGATGTCATCCAGCCCAAGCTGCTGCATCTTCCCCTGGTCGAAACTGTTGCTGCCGGGAGAGTTCTGCATGTTGAGCTGCGTCTTTAGCTGTTGCAGCAGCCTTTGCTGTTCCGGCGACATGTTCAGACGCTCTAGGTTCGCCGACTTAATTCCGCGACTTTCGAGCTCCATTCTCGTCATCTGCTCGCGTGCGGTCTGCATCTGGCTCTGCGCCTGATCCGTCCGATTCCTGGTCAGCTTTTGCGCTTGCTTCAGCAGTTCGTTGCCGCGCTGCATCGCCTCTTCCTTGTTCAGCCGTCCTTTCTCCAGCTTCCTTGCAAACTGCCTCATCTCGTTGGCCAGCGCGCGCTCTTCGGGGCTGACCGAACCGGACTTGTCCTCCGCCAAAGGCTTGGCCACTCGCTCGATCTGCGCTGCGATCTTCTCAAGCTCTACCTTCGCCTTCCTCGCGTCTTCGTCCAGCATATACCAGTTGTTGCCGAGCAGAAACACGGTCGATGCCAGAGCGACGATTGCAAGCGCGCTGTACTGCCACCGTCCAAAACGCACGGGGAACACGGCTCGCGCGCGCACGCCGCTCAGGTGTTGCGCGGCGTCCTGCCGCTGCTCCTCGTCGAAGTCGTCACTGAGATCTTCCCGCTCGATGGAAGTTCCCAGGCGGTCTTGGAGCCGTGCTCTGCGATCAATGCTCCGCGCGACGGCGTCCGCTCGCACGGGAACCAGAAGTCCGACTAGACCCCCGACCACGCCACAGGCGCCGAACAGAATCGCGAGCTGCGACAACTCGGTAAACCAGACGCTGGTCAGATCGAGCACCGCCCAGACGAATCCAAGCGCACCGCCGACCAGCAAGCCGACAGCCAATCCGCGCCAGGCGCGAACCAGCCTCACGCGTCTACCGAACGATCCAAGGTCTAGCGGGTTCTGCTTCATTCTTGCGCCTTACATATGAGGATACGACGTTTTTACGCCTCCACTCACCCCAAACACCGAATACTGCGGCAAGAAGCCAAAATTCCGACGCCATGAACATGACGATTAGCAGTTCATCAGGCTCATGCGCCAGCGCCGTGAGCGGATAGATGATCCATCCGTCCGACGACGTTCCCATGGCGGCTGACAGCATCGCGATGACTGGCCACGGCAGGACGGCTATGATGACCGTGAACGCCAGTTGAGACTTCCTCGCCGTGGCGATACCAGTTGTGACGAACGACGAAAGCAGCCAGCCGAGCGACCAGAAAAACGCCCAACCTCCGGCTAGCCAAATCAAGTACGGCCAGACGATGGTGGTCAGTCGATCGCCCCCGACTAGGGTCGAAACAAACGGCCCCATGATGACCGCCGCAACCAACATCATCAGGTATGGCAGCCCTCCCTCGGGCGCACTGGTCAGCGCAGCGCGCAAAGAGAAAACTCCGTTGGGCCGCGTCTTGCGCTCGTCGAAAAAGCTCCACGTCGAGATATGAGGCAGGATGACAACTAGCGGCAGCGTCAGCACAGACACCATGATCGCGAACTCGTAAGCTACGGCAGCGGGCCCCGACGAAAAACCGCCGCTCGCGATCGAGTCGCGAGTCAGGATGAACGAAAGCAGCGCGGCGATGACGAGACCGTGAATCCTGAGGGACACCGTCTCCTTCGAACCCGCCCGCGTCATCACGGATCCGCCCGCAAGCACGAAGAACTTGACGATGAACAGCGTCATGGCGACGGCGAGAATCCAGTTCGGCACCTGTGCGCCAAACATGGTCGTATGCGTCTCGATGCCAAATCCGAAGAAATTGGGAAACATCAGCGGCCAAAACGGTCCCTCTTGGCTGCCGATCAAGCCACCGAAGCCGCTTGTGAACATCATTCCTGCGCTGAACGTGGAGCCGACGAGGAATACCGCCCAGCAACCCATATAGCTATAAATCACCGCCGAAACGACCTTCGGCGACAGCAGCGCGATCGGCAGGGAGATCGCCATCAGCAGAAGAGCGTGCGTCGCGATCAGCACGTACGAGATCAAGACCTCGCTCCACGTCGCGCCGCCCAGCACGACCGCAGCCGCCGTGATCGGCAGCGACAGGAACAGCAGCATCACAATGTACCGGTATCCGCTGACGAACTTGCCGATCAGAAAGTACTTTGGCGACACCGGCGCTGTCAGGATTAGATCGAGCGACTGTCGGCGTCGCTCGGCGTGGATCGACATGCCGACGATCACGGGGGCGACCAGCGCGACCATCACCTCGAGCAAAACCAGAATGAGGTTGTAGAACGACTTTAGTTCGCTCTGGATTTGGGCGACCGACTGCCGTCCCTGGCTGACGATGTTCCAGTACGCCACGGTCACGAACAGGATGAGCAGCCCCAGGTACGCCGCCCAGAAGAGGCTGGCGCGAACCCCTCTCAGCTGCGCCCGATAGTCGCGGACCGAGGTCGCGTTGCCGAAGTAGATCCTCCGCTGCTCGCGAATCCAGCCGGCAACGGCCATCAGTTCACTGCCCCGGTCGTGACTTTGAGGAACACGTCCTCAAGATCCGCCGCATGCTCGCGGAACTGGCTGACCTGATACCCATTGTCGATCAACGACTTGAGAAGCGCTGCCTGGTCCGCCTCGTCTCCTTCAAACTCGATCTTGAGCGTCGTCGAGCCCATCATGTGGGTATCCACGACGTGCGGCTTGCCGTGCAGGAACATGCTCGCATCCGCAGCGCCCTCGATTACGTGAATCTCAATCGTCTTCGCCGACTGAATTGTTCGAACGACTTCGTCGACTGGACCAAAAGCCAGCAAGTCGCCGCGCTCGATGATGCCGACCATGTTGCAGAAGTCCGCGAGTTCGGGGAGGATGTGAGACGACACGATCACGATCTTGCCCATGCGGCCCAGCTCCGCGATCAGCTCCTTCAGCTCCGCCCTGGCGCGCGGATCGAGCCCGCTCGCCGGCTCGTCAAGAAGCAACAGCTGCGGATCGTGGACCAAACACTTTGCAAGGCAAAGCCGCTGCTGCATACCGCGCGACAAAGTGGCCACAAACGATCCCTTCTTGACGGTCAAGTCCGTCAGCTCCAAGACGTTGTCGATCACGCCGGGACGCTCGCGAACCGGTACCTCGTAGATCGACGCGAAGAAGTCCAAGTACTCCCACACCTTCACGTCGTCGTACAGCCCGAAGAAATCTGGCATGTAGCCGATCATGCGCTTGATCGACATCGGATCCTGGACGATGTCGATGCCGTTGAGGGAGGCCGTGCCATACGTGGGCTCGAGCAGAGTCGCCAGCATCTTGATCGTGGTCGTCTTCCCGGCGCCGTTCGAGCCGATGAAGCCTAAGATGTCTCCTGGCTGCAAGGTGAACTCGATGCCGCCGACGGCGACGAGGTTTCCGTACCTCTTCATGAGGCCTTGGACTTCTAGCATTTCATTGAGACCCTCCGGTGCGCGCGAGTTTGTGCACGTTGTTCGTCGCCAGCCATAGCGTCACCACTGTGCACACGGCGTACAGGATCATGGCAAGAAGCGTGTACTCGCCAGAGGAGACCGAGAAGGCCCCCTGCTCCGAGGGGCCCATGTACGCCGAATAGAGACTTATGAACGGATTCATCTCTATGACGAAATCAGCGAAGTCGCCAGCACCGTAGCTCATAGTTGCTGCAATAGCCGGCACTACGATTAACAGAAGAAACAGCGCTCCGATGGTCGACATCATCGCCGCTGAAGCGGTGCGCGTCTTGGACGAAATCCACATCGTCAGTCCACCTATCGCCATGGCGAAAAGCAGACAGAACAGGGACGCGATCATGAAACCGAGCATGCCAGGACGATTGAGATCGTAACGCTCCGCTCCATCGGCGCTCCTGGCGAGCTCCACCGCCAAGGTTGGCAACCCGATGGCCAACGATAAAGCGACGACGGGCACCAAAGCGCGGCTGAACTTACCGATGACGATCTGGCTCGCGGTTACAGGAGCAACGAGCAGCATGTCCAGGCTCCGCTTCTCGCGCTCGCCCGCTATCGTGGCGTGCAGCACCGCGGGGATCAAGAGCGTCTGCACCCCCATCAGCACGTACAGCAAGATGACCGGTTCGATGTACTGGATGTTATTGAGCACGAGAGCCAGACCGAGGAGGTAGAAGACTCCAAGCAGAATCCTTGCCGCTAGCTGACCTCCCCGCCAGCTTTCAGGCGCCAGCGCCTTGTTCTTCTCGCGAAGGACTTCCGCCATCATCGGGTTGCCCGCGAACAAGTGCTTCATTCCGGATCGACCACCTCGGCGGATACGCCGCTGAACGTATAGAAGAACTGCACGGAACCCAGCCGCTCCTCCCTGCCAATTAATGCGCCAAGTTTTGCATCCAGAATCTTTGCCGATAAAACAACCTGCCCGTCGCCGACTGGAGGGGCGTTTGGGGCACGGTCCGCAAACACGGTACCGATTGCGAGAGTATCGATCGACCTGTGGTCTCCAGCTTCGATCGTTCCTAAATACACTTGGCGGAATCCCAAATGCAGCTGGACGTCGAGCATGGTGTACGGAGTGTCGTTGAGAATCGACCCGACCGCCTTCACGTTCGGTCCGTCAGAGGTTAGTTCGATCGTCAGCGGAATTCGGTACGGCCAGTCGAGCGCTTGCCGGAAGTGAATCTCGCGGAACGCCAGGTTGGATACCGCTGCACGCGTCGCTATGATCTCGCCTACGTCGTACAGGTCTCCTCCAAATCCGGTATCGCTCCTTTCTCCCATGTAGTCCCACATGTCACCGGAAGAGTTTGCAATCGCCTCAATCCCCGAGAAGCTTAGATCGTAACGACCGCCCGATGGGAAGAACAGCTCCTGATTGCCGAAGCCGTAAGCGACCTTCGAACCTTGATGCGCGACCAGCAGACCGGTCGTCGAACGGGCAAGTCCAGCGCTGTACAGATCGCTGGCGATCAGGAAAAAGACGCCGGCGAAGGCAAGCCCGATGATCGGCGACGTAATCCAAGCGTACTCACCGCGATTCAACTTCCTCAGGATGAGGAAATTCAGGGGCACGACGCACACGAAGTAGGCGGCAAGGATCAGGAAAACCTTTCCCGTTCCAGGCATCTCTACCTGGAACACGCTGTCAGTCTGCTCGTAGTATCCAGGGTATCCGGGGTACATGTACGAGTCGTACCCGCCTGAATCGAGCGATGCTCCGATCGCTGCGATGTACTCCGACACCCCCTCGCCTAGGGTACTAAAGGTAGCTTCAAAAAGCCCCGCCTTGCCAGCGTAGGATTGGAACGGCTGCTGGAACGGGTCGAAGGCCCAGTAAATCGCGAGGCCGAGCCCGCACCTGCGGTACCAGAAGATCGGGACGCCGTTCTCCTCCAGGCCGGTCGTCCCCGGTATCGGGTCGAGCTGCGTCGCAGTGAACGTCTGATCCATTGGCACCCCAGTCGCCTCCGAAACAACGGAGCTGCCCGACAAATTGACGATTCTCGGATTCTCGCCAGGGATGAATGCGTCCCATCTTGAGTCTCTTAGAACGGGCGCCACCGCACCACCAAGAAACAGAACGCTTCCTCCAGCAAGCACGTACCGCTGGACGGCCGCCACCGCTGCATCGGTCATCCTCTCCGATCCCTCGCCGAGAACCACCAAGTCCATGCCGTCGTAGCCGACGGCGCGATCCGGCGCCATCTGTGGAAGTACGGCGTAGTCGTGGAAAGTCGTCGGCTCCGACACGTAGTCGTCTGTTTCCTCGACCTCGATTACGACCGTCCGCAAGAAGGTGAGCAGCGACGGGCTGTCACTGATCAAAGCCACATCGTACACTGTCTCATAACCGGACATCGGGAGCGAGAGGTCAAATTTAATTGTCTCTTGCCGACACCGCAGTTCGACGACCGGATCGAGATAATCCTCGGCCGGTATGTACGCGATGAAGCTCCGCACCGAGTTCGAGGGAAGCTGGACGGGGTAGTGGACCTGATAGCTGCCGAGCGTGACCGTCAGCATGCCCTCGTCGTCGCGCAGCGGATTCGCAATCTCAAAGCGGACTGGAACAAACGAGCCGTACGCCTGCTGACCGGTCCAAACGAACTCGTACGTGAGCGATATCTCGTCGCGCGTCAACGGCGAACGATCTGAAGTGCGCGTACCTTGCGAGGCCACGGGCACTGCAAAGCACACAAACAGAACGGAGGCCAGAATTCGTGTTCCCGCCCAACGATTCATCATGCAACCCTCGTTTTCATTCTAGCCGATGCCTTAATGTTCTAGAACGAGCGCCGAGGGAGAATTGATCCTCGTCGCGCAAAGAACGAACAGCGGCGGGCCCCAGAAGGGCCCGCCGCTGTCATCAGGCTACGCCTCGATCTAACTCCGCTTTCGTCGCTTTCGCAGTGCGAGCACTGCTCCAACACCTAGGACGAGCAGCGTCGCCGGCTCAGGAACTGGATTTACCACGTCGCGGAACGATCCGCCGGCAACAACGCCGTCGATCCCCTGAAAGCCGGTGTAGTCGTTGCTCTGCCGCAGCGCGAACGCCTCGATTAGATCGCCCGTAGAGGCGGCAGTATGCGTGATGCTGGGATCGGACTCGACGGTTGGATTCAGCCACAGTTCGGCCTCGCCCGTACCGGCATCCCACGAGATCACCACGCGGTACCACGTGTCGAACATCAGATCGCTTACCCAGGTAGCTCCGGAGCCCAGAGCGCTGCTGTTTGCGTTGATGGCCAGGCCCCAGCCCCGACCAGCCGGAGGCTGAACGACGCCAGTGCGGCCTCGGAAGGCAAACCCGCTGTCCTTGAAGTGGGCGAAGTAGTTTCCGTTGCCGTCGAGGATGGAAAGGTCTGCGGTCGCGACGTTCACGTCGAATCCGGCGAAGGTCCTGGCCGTAGCGCCCTGCGGGGCGAACGACATATTGACGTCCTCTCCCGAGCCACCGCTCTGCTCGAGCGTGGCAAAGGAGCCGTTGGCCATGATTACTTTGTTGCCGGCGCCGCTGTGGGCGGTCCAGCCGTTGTCGGTCAGCGCGCCGTTGTAGTTGAAATTGTCAAATACGAACACCTGCCCAAAGGCGGTGACCGACGAGGCAACCAACACACCGATGGTCACGATAAGATACAGTGATTTCTTCATTCTCAAATCCTCCAGGACAGGCAATTCTGCTAGCCTGACTCTGGCCTCAGTATGCCAGGGGTTCGAACCCGATCTCAAGCACGCCCGACTTCTGCTGAGAATACTGGTGAATTTGCGGGGTTGGTTCAAACGAGAATCTTGCTCAATATCGCTTTCTGAACATGGAGCCGATTCTCAGCTTGGTCGTACACCCTGCTCTGCTCCGAGTCCATGACGTCGTCGGTCACCTCGTACCCGCGGCGCGCTGGCAGGCAGTGCAAGAAGATCGCGTCGCCGTCAGCCATCGCCATCGCTGCTGCATTCACTTGGTACTGCTCGAAGATCTTGAGCCGGTGCTCTTGCTCGTGCTCGTCACCCATGCTGATCCACACGTCCGTATACACGACGTGCGCCCCGGCGAGGCCCTCGACGAGGTCCGTCGTCTGCTCAACTCCTTTCATGTCCTCTAGACGGAAGTTCTCGGGACCACAGATCGTGAACGGGTAGTCGAGCATGACCGCGAGCTTTGCCAGACTTCGCGCGACGTTGTTGCCGTCGCCGACGTAAGTTATCTTCACGCGCTCCTCGCCGAACACCTCGCGAACCGTCATCAAATCGGCGAACGCCTGGCAGGGGTGCTCCATCTCGGTAAGGGCGTTGATGACGGGCACTGACGCATCCGCCGCCATCTGAAGAAGATCCTTGTGCCAGTAAAGACGAGCGACTATTGCACGGCACCAACGACTGAGGTTGCAAGCGACGTCGCGGATCGATTCGCGAGACCCCATTCCGATTTCGCTCTTGCTGAGGAATACCGCTTCGCCACCGAGCTCTCGAACTGCGATCTCGAAGGCGACGCGAGTTCTCAGCGACGGCTTTTCAAAGACAAGGGCGACGGTGCGGCCCTCAACTGGAACGATGACGCTGGGCGCCTCAATCCGTTGAATCTTGAGCCTGGTCGCCAGCTCTAGAATCCGCTCCGCCGCGCCTCTGTCGAGGTCGTCGATCGCCAAAAGGTCGTAGTTCTCCGTAGTTTCAGCCATTGGTCTATCCCGAGAAAGAGGCTGACGGTACCGCTTTGAGGCCAAGAATAGCAAAAATAGAGCGTGATTTTAGGGAGTTTTCCACCAATCCAGGGCCTCTTTCCCGCAACTCTTGCTAAAGACGCCACGTCGGTCTATAATGAACGGACTGCGAAGCGCGTTGACTATATCGGTCAGGCGTCGCGTTCGGAGCATCACCCTTGACCGGGTGCAAAGTATCTGAGGAGGTCTTTGTATAAATGAAGAAACTGATTGCGATTCTGCTTGCCTTGGCTGTAGTCGGCGTGTTCGTTGCCGGATGTGGCGATAGCGAAGATGAGAGCGACGAAACTACGAACGGATCTGACGAAGGCGGCGACGACAACTAGTCGCAGCAAAGAATCTAAAATAAATGGCCTGGGCATCCGCCCAGGCCATTTATTTTATTCGAGCATCTCTCCGTACCGAATCGTGTTTTCCAATTGATCGGCGTTGATCCTGCCGCCTAGCAGACATCCGCGGATATCGCCTGTCACGTGCACGTCGGCATCCGGCAGGATCACGGAGTTCTCGATGCGGTTCGCAACGACCGTGGCGCCGCTTCCGATCACAACGCCGGCGGCCATTTGCGCCGAAACAGTCGCCCCGTCACCGACCAGCACACCTCCATCGGTCAAGAACCTGCTTGTCTCAAGAAACGAATCGAGCGTTCCGGTATCGAACCACTCGCCGTCGTACACTCCAGGGATCACGAGAGCGCCGCTCTCGACGAGCAGTTGGATCGCATCGGTGATCTCGTACTCGCCGCGCGCGCTCGGCTCGAGTCGATCGATGCACGGCCATATCTGAGGCCCGAAGATGTACATTCCAGCCATGGCCAGGTTGCTCTCCGGCTCTGCGGGCTTTTCGACCAGCTTCACGATGCGTCCGTCCTCGACCGTGGCCACGCCGAACCGTTTCGGGTCATCGACCGCTTTGACCAGGTTTAGATTCGCCGCCCCCTGCTCTTGGAACTGAGCTGCAAATGGAGCTAGCGACTCACCGTACACCGCGTCACCGAGGTACAGCATGAAGTCGTCATCGCCCACAAACTCCCGTGCGAAGCCGACGGCGTGAGCCAACCCCTTTGGAGTCGTCTGCCGGACGTAAGTCAGATCGACGCCGAAACGCGATCCGTCCCCGAGCGCATCGCGCATCTGCTCCTCAGACTCGCCAACAACGACGCACACGTCGCTGATGCCGCACCGGCCAAACTGATCGAACGCGTACTGGATCGTCATGCGGTTCGCGATCGGCAGCAGCGGCTTTGCGACAGCCCGCGTCACTGGAAACAGACGGGTGCCTTTGCCAGCGGCGAGAACAACGCCTTTCATGCGGCTTTCCTCATCGAGATACGAGGATAATACTTGGGCTGCAGTACAATCGCCTTGGATATGCGGCGCATCTACTGTTGGTTGGCGCTAGGCGCTGTGGCAGCGTCGAGCCTGGGCTGTAGGGACGACCCCGCCCTAGCCCCGTACTCCGTCGTGCTCCCGCCTGCGGCAGAGTACGTAGCCCATCTGCCCTCCGACAACGCATTCGACTACTACGCCACGGCGGCACAGCAAATCCAGGAGACCTCCACAGACGACCTCTTTCGCACATCGTTCGCACGGGCAAAGCGGCGCGAACTGCTCGCCGAAAACTCAGCCAGCTTGGACCTGCTTCTACAAGCTGTCGAGGTTCCGTGCGAGTTCCTGTTTCGACATCAGCCCCCGTTCGAGGAGCGAGCCAATCATCGCGGCTGGCGTCTTGCGGGGCGCATGCTGACGTGGAAAATCGAGCAGGCAGTCGCCGAAGAGGATTGGGACGAGGCCGTGGCCTGGACGATCGCTACGGTCCATTTTGGCCTGCAGCTGACTGGCGGAGACCTCGTAGATTCGACGCTCGGCTGGAGCATCGCGGATCGAGGCCGTATCGCAATCGCCTCCGATTTATATAGGATTCCTTCAGACAACCTATACTCATTGCAAGATGGAGTTGACGCCGCGCTCAAAGCAAGACCTTCTGAGATCAGCTCGCTGGATCATGAAATGGAGTCGATGCTCTCCGCAATCCAAGCGCTTCAGGACGCCCACCGGCAAGGCGACTTCTCAGCGATCCGGGATCATCTAGGAAGCCAATCAAGGTCGGTCAATACTTTCCAGCGACTGCGTGGAGAGGAGCGGGAGGACTTCATCGAAGGCATGATGGCCGAGACCCGGGATCGCATCGAGCATCACCAGCAAGAGATTACGCTTGCTGCCAGTCAGCGCCAGCCGTTCCGCCCGGCGTCCGACGATCGCCCGTGGGCACAGTTATCTCGGCAGTTCCTCGAGACTGTCGAGCCTTACATCGCCGTGCGCGACCGCGCCCTTGCTCGAACGCGGTTGCTCGCTGCCAACGCATACGTGCAAGCCCGCCTGAACGACGAGGGCATAGAGCCAGGCGCGCTCGACGGGCTGGTTGGGCCGGAAGTGGTCGACCCTTACACTGGCGACCGTCTAAGGTACATGGCAGCCGGTACCGACTCCTTCGTGTACTCGGTCGGCAGCAACTGGCTCGACGACGGAGGCGACTCGGATCGGCTAGGCGTTTCCCCCGACCTCAGGCTCGAAGCGCCAGGGCTATGAAGTCGCCTGAGTTCCGACGGTAACGGTGTTCCTGGGCCTCCAGACGGCGCCTGCCACGTCCATGGTCTCGACGCGCTCGCTGCCGATGGCATCAAGACCTCCAGGTAGGTACGTGGCGGTGGCCTCGCTGACCGTCAGGCAGCCGACGGGGCTGACCTTCTGCATGTGAGCAGCAATGTCGATCACGTGCGCGAAATTGACGCTCGTGATATCTTCTCCTGGCGTCAGGACGCTGCCCGTGTGAAGACCTCCGCGCAATTCGACCGGCGAACCGATTCTATTGCGAAATGCGTTGAACTCGAACAGCCCGGCCAGCAGTTGGCGACCGGCGCTGTACGCGTTCGTCGGCGACTCGAACACTGCGGTGACCCCATCGCCAGCGGTCGAGTGGATACGCCCATTATTGTTGCAAACCACCGACTCGACAAACTTGTGATACTCCGTGAACGTAAATTCAACGGCAAGTTCGTCCGAGACGGCCTTGATCCGGGTCGAACCGACGATATCGACGCTCAAGAACGTCACGAATCTCTCGTCCGAACGCAACTCGTCTTGTAGCTCGAGCAGTTGTTGCAGCAGCTCCTGTCTCTGGTCAGCCTGATCCTTGATTCCCAGTCTCCTCCGCTGACTCCCATATATGCCTTGAACTGCGGCACCGGCTGCGGCGCCACCGGCGGCAGCAAGGAGAATCAGAAAGGGCTCCGGGCCCGTGGCCGCGACACCCGGCGCAAGGTTAGCCAAGAAGATGAACAGCGTCGTCATGAGGAACGCGACGGATCCGTAGATCGCTCCGGAAAGAGCGCCCGCCTTGGCGTCCTTCGCTATCGCGCAGTTATAGATTGCGCCTACGGTGAAAAGCAATGTCAACGTGCCCAGTAGGCTTGAGGCGTCGTCGAACGCACGGCCAAGCCCAGACGCCAGTCCCGACAGCGACGCCAGTACTCCAGACATCATGAACCGGCGCACATTGTTGTTGAAGGCGAGGAACGACGTGCGAACGCGCTCCCAAGGCGTCATGTTCTTCTCGACCGGCAGCGCGTGGATGGCGAGCCGGACGTAGTCCGCCGGCGCACCGGTGGCTTCCGCAATAGCCAAAACTGCGGAATCGTCAAGCTCACCTCCGGCGGTCTCGCGAAGGCGCTTGGCAAGGAGAATTACCTCCTGTATAGAGTCGTCGCTCATCAGGCCGACGCTGGCCAGATTCGGACTCTTGTCCTCCTGAAGTTCCACGCTGGATTGATTTTACAACCGCAACGGCTCAGAACGCCAGAATAAACGGTTCTCAGGCTAGCCGCAGCCGCCTGGCGGAGGGGGCGGCCCGCTAGCTTGCTGGATCACGAGCACCGGATCAGGCAGCAGGTTTGCGCCTGCACCCATGGGGCCAACGGGCGCAGAGCAGCTATTGCCGGTCGCTGAATACAGTTCCCCGAGATACCGGAATGAACGGAAGTACTTCGGCAACGGGATGGTGGAGCCCTTGATGCCCATTTTCACTACGCTCGTCGGTATTTGGGCAACGAACGCGCCGTTGCCGAATACGCGGGCGGCTCCTACCCGATTCCCTATCGAATCATAAAACTCTATCTGGGCGTAAATGACTCCGTCACCAGTGCCAAAACCTGGAAAGAATATGTTCTCTTCATCCACGACGCCCGATACCGTCGATGTTGCCGTCGGATAGAAAGAGTCCTGGTCGACCCGTATCCACTGGCCGCTGACAAAAGCGTTGATTGAGAACTGCACAAACCGGTTGGGATTGGAATTGACTGTGAACACGCCCGTGGTCGCGTTGAGCGTGATCGGACCGTTCGCAGTATTCATGAACCAACCGCTCACGGTCATCACGGTGCGGTTTCCCTGCAGATCGTAATTCACCAGCAGGAGCTGCACCGTATCGCCGACTTGAAGGTTTAGCGGATCGAGATTGCCAGAGCGGCTGATACCAACGAACTCAATGTACTGACCGGCTTCTGGCGTATAGCCCCAGCCGCCGCCGCCGCCCCCTCCGCCGCCAGCGCCTTCACCACCACCGCCGCATCCGAATATCAGCACGGTGATCACGATCGCGACGATCGTGCCAATGAAGCCAGGTTTAAGTACTCTCATACGCTTTACTTTTCGTCGACGTCCCTGGGACCTGAGAACTCAAATGCGTTTGGAAGCAGTTCGGCCAACGTATACGTTTTCAAGTTGCCGCTCTCGTCGCAACAAACTACCTTGACCCCAAGCTCCCTATCCGCAAACTCAGCGATGAACTGCCGACACGCTCCACACGGAGTCGCGCCGTCCTCCGTGACGATACAGACCGCGACCACCGTCTGCTCCCCAGCTGCGACCATCTGGCACAGCGCACTGCGCTCTGCGCAGATCGTCAGGCCGTATACGCCGTTTTCGACGTTGCACCCTGCGTACACCGCCCCAGAGGAGGACTGTACCGCAGCGCCTACGGAATAGACGCTATACGGGGCGTAAGCGTTCGCCCGGGCCTTTCGTGCGGCTGTAATCAATGCTTTCATAGGTTCACTTCAGCTGTGCTACGGTCACTCCGTCGCCTCTCCCTGGCGGAGGGTTGGCGAGGAGCGTTCCTCGTCTCATCAGCACCCCCTCCCTGGCCCTCCCCCAGGGGGGAGGGGTATTGTCGTCGCCAGTCTTGGGTTCGCTATTCTTGCGGCTGCAATCAGAGCTTTCATAGGTTCACTTCAGCTGTGCTACGGTCACTCCGTCGCCTCCATCAGAGACATCTGCGAGCCTGTGCGATTTGATGGCTGAGTGGCGGCGCAGCAACTCATCCGTCAGTTTACGCAGTGCGCCACCGCCTTTTCCATGTACGATGCGCACACTGGACAATCCGGCGAGTACGGCGTCGTCGATGAACCTCTCCAGATCTTCCCTGGCGTCCTCGGCCCGTTTTCGCCTCAAATGAATCTCCCTGCTGACCGACAAGCTCTTTTCCGCGCGCATCCCGGTGGACGAGCGGCGCGCCTTGGGGCGCTCGACGACCTCCTCCAGATCATTCAGCTTAATCGTTATCTTCATCGATCCGATCTGGACTTGCACCGAGCCGCCCCGAGGTTTGCCAACAACGACTCCCGTCTGGTTCAGATTCACAGCGCGAACCGACATCCCTGGCGAAACTTCGAGCGGCTCGCGAGTCTCAGGCTCGGGTTGGAACTCTTCGACCGCTGAAGCGCCCTCAGCTTGAATGCGCTTCAACTTCTCTCTCGCCTCGTCGAGCTCGCGCTGTGAACCGCTGGCTTTCAACGTATCGAGCACGGCGCTCGTCTCCTCGCGCATTTCAGCAAGCGCGTCTTGCATCTCTTCGGCCGCCTCTGCTCGTGCGTTGGTTATCGCTTGCTGAGCTTTGCTCTCCCGCGCCTCCACATGGCGTTTGAGCTCTCGAAGCTCTGCCGACAGACGGTCGGACTCGCTCTGCGCACCTCGCGCCCGCCTCTCTGCGACCTCCAGCCTCTCGATCATTTTGGCCACGTCCAGCTCCTCTTCGCTGACTCCCGACATCGCCTCCGCGATTACGTCGCTTGGCACGCCGTATCGCTCTGCGATCGTCATCGCGTGGCTCGATCCGGGCACTCCTGCCATCAGTCTGTAGGTCGGCCTCAGCGACTTCTGATCGAACTCCATGGACGCATTCATGAAGCGATCCGTGTTTTCGGCAAATAGCTTTAGTTCGCCGTAGTGCGTGCTGGCGATGACGCAAGCGCCGCCCTGCTGGAGCTTCAGCAGGATCGCGCGGCCCAGAGCAGCTCCTTCTGCGGGATCGGTACCAGCGCCGAGTTCGTCGAGCAGCACCAGCGCGCCCGGTACCAAGTGCTTTATTGCCGCTGCAATGTTCTTGATGTGCGCGCTGAACGTCGACAGCGACTGCTGCATAGACTGCTCGTCGCCGATGTCGGCCCAAATCTGTGTGAAAGTTCCTAGCCGCACCGCCTCTGCCGTCGGCATCAGCCCGCTCTGAGCCATGGCTACGCTCAGCCCTATGGCCTTGATTGCGACGGTCTTGCCGCCGGTGTTCGGCCCGGTGATCAGCACCGCGTCGTGCTCGCGACCAAAATCTATCGTCAGCGGCACGACCGTCTTCCGGTCGAGCAACGGGTGGCGCGCAAGCTCTAGCCGGAGGTACGTGCCCTTCTCGCGCTTCGGAATCACACCTCCCGAACCCGCGCCGTAGCGCGCCTTGGCGAAGATCAAGTCAAGCTCCGCCGAGAGTTCCAAGCCGAGGATGACGTCTTCCGCGCAGTCGCCTACCATCTCAGAGAGCTCCGACAGAACCCGCGCGACCTCTGCCCTCTCTGCGGCTTCCGCTTCGCGCAGTTCGTTGCCGAGCGCGACGATCTGTTCCGGCTCGACGTACACGGTCTGCCCGCTGGCGCTCACGTCGTGCACGATGCCCTTGATCTTGCCTTTGTTCTCTGCTTTCACCGGCAGCACGTACCGGCCCGAGCGCTGCGTGAACAGCGGGTCGCTGAGCAGAGTTCTGAACTTGCCGGACACAAACTTCTGCATTCCGTCTTGGATCCGAGATTGCAGGCTTCCGATCCGCCCTCGCGCTGACTGGAGTTCGGCGCTGGCCTCGTCCCTGACGCTTCCATCCCCGTCGAGGCTAGTCAGTAGCCTGGACTCCAGCTCCGGAAGGCTGGGGAGATGCTCTCCTATGGCCCACAACTTCTCCGCTTCATCGCGCCTCGAATGTAGCGTGCCTCTGACCGCGCGCATGACCTTGAGGGACTCGCCGATGCGCCACAGCGAGGCTCCGTCGATTCCGCCGCCCTTTGCAGCGTGCTGAGCCGCCTGCGCCACATCGCCGATCCCAGAGAACGAAATCGGCTGCACATCAAGCAGCTCCAGCGCCTCTTCCGTCAGGCCGATCAGACGCCAGACCTCGTCATCGTCGAACGACGGAAGCAACCCGCCCGCACGCTCGCGACCAACCGGCGTATCGCAGTGATTCGCCAGCTGTTCGAGGATCACGTCGAACTCGAGTGTGTCCAGCGCGTGCATCAAGCCTGATTGTGGCAGAGCAAGCGTCGCCAGGTTCGACGTACAATGGACAGCGTGACCAGTTGCCTGCTCGTTTTGGCCCTGATGGCGCCGCAGACCCTCGAACCGACTGACGATATTTGGGTGTATCCGCACGCCGTCGATCAGACCGACGACCTCTACCTGCGAGCGTGGGGCGACGGCGTCGATTCGGTCGGCGATATCGAGATGGGCGGGTTCTCCTTCAGCCTGCTTCAATTCGACTTGAGCGAGATATCGATCGACGGCAAGAAGTTGAAGAGCGCCGTGCTGCGGCTGATGCACGACGCGGACGCCGGCTTTACTCGCGGCGAATCGCGAGACAGCCCCTTAGAGGTTCGGATGGCTGAGTCAGGTTTCGATGAAAAGCGGTGGTCGTTCGCTTCGGCGGCGTCCTATACGCCGGAATCCGGCAAGAAAGCGATCGTCGGGCAACAGTCAGCAAGACCGTCAGACGACGGCGAGCCGTTCGCGATAGAGATCAACCTGCTTAAAGGCGAAGTCGACTTTGGCGCTGCGCTTGCGAAGGCCGCTTCTGGGAAGTCGAAGGTCATCGCGCTGGCACTGACGTCGTCGATCGCGCCGGAAGGCGCCGACGGCGCACTGTACAAGTTCTTTTCGCGATCTGCGGAAGAGAAGCTCCGTCCACAGCTCATTTTAGAGTTCGACGAGTAAGCGCCGCTATCCTTCGACGCCGGAAGCCGCCTGCGCTTCTGATTCCAGATCCGGCGCGTGGGTTCCACGATCCGGCGGACCTCCGGGCTCATCGCGACGCATCCTTCCACGGATTTTCTCGGATAAATCGTCGAAGATCGAGTACGAGCAAGGGATGATCAGCAGGGTGAGGACCGTCGAGAGAGCCACTCCGCCGATGATCGTGATGCCGATCGTCTCGCGGAACTCCGATCCGCGTCCGATCGCCAGCGCGACCGGCAGCATGCCGAAGATCAGCGCGAGCGTGGTCATCATGATCGGTCGAAGCCTCGTGCGACCCGCTTCGACCAGAGCATCAAACCGCTCAAGCCCACGCGCACGAAGGGTGTTCGTGTAATCAACCAGAAGTATCGCGTTCTTGCCGACCAGTCCAACAAGTGCGATAATTCCAATCATTCCAACGATGTTCAGCGTCTTGCCGGTGATGATCAGCGCCAGAATCGCGCCGACCAGCGCCTGCGGCTGAGCGAGCTGGATGATGAACGGGTACATGAGGTTGTCGTAGAGCGACGCCAGCAGCATATAGACGAGCACGATTCCCAGCCCGAGCGCGCCGAACAGATACCCCATCTCCCGGGCCTGAATGTCCGCCTGCCCCAGTGGCTTGTACTCGACGCCGTCGCGGATCAGACCCTGCTCTTCCATCCAAATGTCGATGTCTCGCTGCACGGTTCCAGCTGCGAACCCCGGCAGCAGGTCTGCGCTTACCTGAACCTCCCGAACTCGGTCGCGCCGATCGATCTTGTCGACGCCTTGAGCGCGCCGGATCGTCGCAACTTCCGACAGATATATTGGGCGACCGTCGCTGAATCGAATGGGAACTTGCTGGAGCACGTTCACGTCGTTCCGGTCTTCGACGTCCAACATCACGCGGATGTCGTACTCGCGGCCCAGCACGCGGAGCTTGGCCTGATCGTCGCCCTCGTAGAGCACGCGCATGGCGGCGCCCAGCTCAGCGACTGTGATGTCCGCGTCGCCCATGCGCGCACGTCGTGGCAAGACCTGAAACTCAGGCTTGCCAGGCTTGGACGACATGTCAGGTGAAACGACGCCATCGATCTCGCCTCGCGCAAGTCGATCTCGAATATCGGTCGCGGTACCGATCAGCGCTTCGCCGTCGTTGCTCCGAAACGACATCTGAATAGGCCGACCGAACGCCTGTCCGCTACTTGCCGCAACCGTGATCTTGGCACCCGGATAACGTCCAATTTGCTGCAACAGTTCCCCCCCGACAGAAGTGTCGCTGACTGTACGCAACCGCTCGTCACTTTCTTTCCAAAACATCAGCGAATCGATGATCGACTTCTTGCCGTACAGGTTGACGCTGATACGCCCGTAGTTCGTACCGGTGCTGCCGACCGAGAAACCGCCGCCGGATTGCCGCCCGACTCCAGACGTAACGTACTCTGCCTCTGGATGCTGCATGGCTATCTGCTCGACGTAAGCGACCACTGCCTCTGTCTCGGCGAGCGTTGATCCAGGAGGCAGTTCTATTCCGATCTCGACCTGGCCCCCATCAGTCGGTGGCATGAACGCAAACTTGAATACGGACTCATCCTTCCAAGCTCCAAACTGTTGGCCGCCAACAGCTACCAACGCGAAAGCGCTAACAAACCCCAAGCCTGAGACTAGAGTCGTATATCTAGCATGTCTCGGTCTAAAGTTGGCTATGAGTGCATAGAGGAAAGTAGCGACTAACGCGACGAGCCAGCCCAAAACCAGTCCAATGATCGCAAGCGCTGGCAGCTGCATGTCTGCGATATGAAAGGGAATCTTACTCTTGACTTCGTCAGGCAGCATCGGCAGGATGACCACGCAGGCAAGTGCAAGCGCGACCATGCTTCCTACGAAAACTGTCCGCCGTCTCTTGAGCGACCAGACGTTTCTTAAGAACGTGATGGTAAAGACTGCGATCGCAAGCACGATCGAGATCGCGAAGAGCACCATTAGGAACATGCTCCCGAACACGTCGCCGGGACTCTTCATCCCCGAGGTCGAAATCAAGAGGAATACAGAGATGAGCGCCGCAAATCCTCCGCCAAAAAGATACCAACGATGATTGAGCGACCACTTGAGCGCCCTGCCGTAACCGTCTTTGAAATTGCCGAAGCCTCTTTCGAACCACTCGGCGAACGGACCCTTCGGATGCTCCCAGTCCTCGTCCTTGCGGTACCAGCGCGACGCCAGCATCGGCGTGACCGTGAACGAGACGAACAGTGAGAACAGCACCGTCACAGCAAACGCGATCGCCAGCGGCTTGAAGAACTGTCCGACGATCCCGCCCATGAACGCAATCGGGACGAATACGACGACGTCGGCGAGAGTGATCGCGATCGCCGCCAGACCGATTTCCATGCGCCCGTTGATCGCAGCTTCGACCGGTTCCTCGCCCATGGCCAGATGCCGGTAGATGTTCTCAATGACGACGATTGCGTCATCGACCAGCACGCCGACCGCAAGCGACAGCGCCAGCATCGTCATGTTGTTGATCGTGAAACCGGTCGCCCACAGCACGATCAGCGTGCCAAAGATGCAAAGCGGGATCGCTATAGCCACGATCAGCATTCCGCGGACGTTATGGAGGAACAAGTAAACGACGCCCGTCACGAGCACGATTCCGAAGAACAGCGCGAACTGCAGGTCGAACAACGAGTCCTTGATATTCACTCCCAAATCGCGCGTGACTACGAACTCAACGTCGTGCTCGTCCTCCATTTGCGCGAGCATGTTCGGGAAACCGGCGACGGGAGTGCGTCGAATTGCGTTAGCAATCTCGACAGCGTTGCCCTGCTTAGCTTTCTGGACGACGATCGTGACAGAATCCGAGCCGTCGAGCCTGGCATACGTTCTACGCTCTGCGTTTGCATCGACCACAGTGGCGACGTCCTTCAGCTGAATTTTGCGCGTGGCGCCGTCCGGTCCGCTTTCAGAGATTGTGAGATACATCTCTCCGATGTCGTCCGGAGTCTGAAATTCACCGATTACCCGGACGGTGAACTCTTGCGCGCCCGACGTGATCCGACCCGAGGGTACGTTGAGCGATGCGGCAACGACGGCTTGTTGCACGTCGAGAATGCCGATCCCGTACCGAATCAGCGCGTCCTTTTTGATCTGAATTTGTATCTCGCGGACGTCTCCGCCGTCAACTCCTACGCTCGCGATGCCGGGGATTCGCGCAAACCGGTCCTTCAATACGTTCTCGGCTAGATCTCGCAGGTCGCGATTGTTGTGCGTGTCGCTCTTGATCGTGAAGTACAGAATCGGTTCGCTGGTCGTATCAATCTTTTCGATGACTGGCTTTAGCGCAGCGTCCGGCAGTTCGCCCAAGATCGTATCGACTTTGGACCGGACGTCGTTCAAAGCAACATCCATGTCAGTACCGACCTCGAATTGCAGTACGACGACTGACACGCCTTCCTGCGATGTGCTGGTGACCTCGACTAGATCGGCTACTCCTGAGATGGACTCCTCGATCTCTCGCGATAACAGGTTGTTGACCTCTTCGGCGCCAGCGCCCGGATAGCTCGTCGAAACTGTGATCATTCCGAACGAGACGTCCGGGTTCTCCTCTAGCCGCATGCTGCGGTAGCCCATGATGCCGATCATCACGATCAGCACCATCACCATCAGAATGAAGACCGGCCTCTCTATCGCGAGCTTCGTGATCCCCATCGACTACTCCGCAGAATCTGCTGCGGACTGCAGCCGGACCTTCGTTCCGTCACCGAGTTGATCTTGCCCCTTGACGATGAGCACGTCGCCGTCCGAAAGACCGAGGACCTCCGTTGAGCCTTGAGCGGATGGCCCGAGCTGGACAGATACACGAACTGCAGAGTCGCCGTCCATCAGGAACACGAACGCGTCGTCTCCGCGGCGGATGATCGCGTCCGAAGGCACGACGTGCACACCGTCTCGCGTTTGCATCACGACCATCGCCCTGCCGAACATGCCAGCTTTTATCTGCGCTGGCAGCTGCCCGAGCGCGACCCGCACGAGATACAGCCTCCCCGTTTCGGTCGCTACGGGGTTGACCGCCGAAACCGTGCCGTTGATCTCCGATTCAGAAAGCGCTCCGATCACAACGCGCGCCACAGAGCCGATCTCGATCTTTGCGATGTCCGACTCGGGCACCTCTGCCTCGAAGTACGCACCGCTCACGCCGATGATCCGCGCGATCGTCACGCCTGGTGAGACGTAGGCGCCTGCCTGTAGCGGATTCCCGGATATCCGACCGGCGAACGGCGCATAGATCTTTGTGCTGGCCAGCGCGATCTCCGCTCGTCGCTGCGTATGCTGCACTAGCTCAAGACTGCTCTTCGCCGACTGCACCCGCTGCGCGAAGAGAACGTCGAGCTGCTGAGTCGCTTCGTCGATCGCAACCTGGTTTGTCGCGGCGCGCACCTCTTGCTCCGCAGCGACGATGTCCTCTTGCCTGGACGAGTTCAGCACGAGTTCAAGCCCCTGCTCCACTGATTCGTACGCGCTCGACGCAGAGGCATAGGCGTTTTCGGCCTGCTCCAAGTCGGACTGTGAGATCGCACCCTCTGCCTTCAGCCTGCGTGCCCTGTCTCGTGCCAAAAGAGCCGTGTCGAGGTCTGACTTCGCTTTATCGACCATCGCCTGCGCCTGCCGCTTCTCCTCGGGGCGAGAACCTGCAACGAGCTTGTCAAGCTTGGCCTGCGCCTGCGCAAGCTTCGACTCGCTGGCCTCCACGGTCGCCGCGCTCTTCATCGGACCGATAGCCGCGTCAGATTCAGCCTGGCTCAGCGCAGACTCCGAGACCGCTACCTGCGCCCGTGCCTGCATTACCTGCGTGCGGTAGTCGTTGTCAGCGAGCTGCGCAATGATCTGGCCAGCGGAAACGTTTTCTCCGTCGCGGACGTAAACGGCCGCCAACAGGCCGGAAACGCTTGCGCTTACTTGCACGTCTTCCGAGGTCTGGATGCTGCCCGTCACCTCAAGCGTATCCTCGACCGCCGCGCTGGCGACGGTCATAACGCTGACCAACACCGTTGGGTCTTTGATCAGGCTTTCGGTATCACGCGCTTGCTCCTGTGCCTTGCGATCGACGCAGCCAGCGAGGGCCGTTCCTACAACCAGCATCACTACAAAGAATCGTCCTAGTTTCAATTCGTCACCTCCATCGCCAACTCCCGCAAGTCATCAATGCCAACCGCCTTTTGAATAGCCGCGTACGCCCTCCAGAATTCGTACCGCGTCGTCACGACGGATGCTTGTGCCCGCGTCTGCTCCGACTGCGCCGTCGTCACATCCAGCAGTATTCCTGCGCCTTCGTCGTACAGAAGTTGCGCCAATCGCAGCGCCTCTCTTGCCAGTTCGTATCCGCTCAACGCAACGTCGTGCGCCTTGCCGGCAGTCTCCATTAGCGTTATCGCCCTCCGCACGTCCAGGGAGATCGCAAGCTTCGCCTGCTCAACCTGAATCGAAATGCGATCCTCGGCATCCTGCGCCGCGCGTACGCGCGATCTGGTCGCGCCAGAGTCGTGAAGCGGAAAGCTCAGCGACACGAGCGCAAATGCACCGTTAGCCGGCTGCCCGGGCAAGGGATCGATAATCCTGCGGAACTGGGCGCTGATCATCAGAGAAGGCTTCAGAGCTCCCTCCTCCATCTGCCGGGTCAGCCGCGACGAACTTCGGGCAAACTCCAGAGAGGCCAGTACCGGGCGTCGTTGGAACGCCAATTCGACCGCTCTATCCGGCGAAACGCGAACCGTCGGCACGCCAGCGACCTCTCCCGGCGAAAACTCAGTCTGAACCGCGCGCCCGATCACGTTGTTGAGGTTTTGCTTGCCGATTACAAAGTTCGCCTCAGCGTCCAACAGCGCCTGTTCGCTCCGCTTCTCCTCCGTCTCCAACCTGAGAACGTCGAACTTGCTGACGGCGCCGAACTCGAATCGGATCTTGGCGTTCGCCGTCCTTGCCCTTGCGCTCTCCAACTCGTCACGCTGAACGGCGACCAGCGCCTGGGCTTGCAACACCCCAAAGAACTGCTGGCGGACCGTTTCCTTCAGTGAGTTCCTCTCAACCTGAACGATTTGTTCGCTTGCTCTGTGCGCCATCCGCGCCGCCGCAAGCCCCTTCCGTTGCACGCCGAGGATATCGATCACTTGCGTAACGGTCAACTCCAACTGCTTGAAATCCGTCGGAGAGGATGCTACTGCCGGCACCTGAAGGAGGCCGCCACCTGCATTTCCAGAGTTCGTGCCGGTGATCGCGCCGCCGATCTTGATATACGACCCGGTCAACCTCAGCGACGGACTCAGCCGCCCGGCGATTTCGCTCGCTTGCTCGCGCGCTCGATCGCTATCGGCCGTCGCGAGACGAACGGAAAACGCGTTGCTCGCCGCGATCTCCAGCGCCTGCTCCAGCGATAGCTGCGGCACCTGAGCTTGGCTCATCGCCACAGCGATCCCATACAAGACGAACACTAGCCGCTCTCCTCCCTGGTTTCGACTTCGGAGTCGAGTAGTTCCAGCCCTCTGGAGAACTCGTCCAGAAACCCCTTCAGGGCGTCAATCTTTGCGATCATCAGGCCCTTGTAGACCGGGTGGCGCATCACAAGCAGCTTGTCGCCTGGTCGGATTCCCAGGTCTTCGCGCGCCTCGGCCGGAATCACTATTTGGCCCCGCTCGCCGACAGTGGTCGATCCGTAGAAGCAGTCGTCAGGTTTTACTTGGCTCACTTTCACATTCTCCTCGAAATCATATATTTCACACTTAACATATCAATTGCACATGATTCTAGACCATCGACGCACTTCTGCACGGCCGCTGCCTAGAACCCGCACCGGTAGACTCAATCGGATGCGACGACTGTTGCCGCTACTGCTTCTCTGGCCAGCCATAGCGGCCGCTCAACTGTTCGATCCGATCCCCACACGCAACCATCGATCAGCCAGCCTCATCTACCTCCGCCTGCCACCGGCGAGCGAGCGCAGATTAAAGCTTGGCGAGCAGTCAGTGGTCTATTCGCTGGTGGTGGCCAACGAGTTTCGGCGAGTGGGCCCAATAGATGAAGATGCCGAGACGAGCCGGTGGGAGCTGCTCGGCACGTGGGGCGTTGGGAACGGAACCGAGGTGTTCGTCGTGCTGCCGCTGCCAGACCGCGGAGGAGGGTTTCTGGATTCCGTCATCGACTGGTGGCACAACTCGATCTTAGGAGATCGAAACGCCTTGAGAGACGGGACTCCCAGAGGGCGCTCAATCATCCAATTCGGCTCGGACGGCCCGTTCGGCTCAGCGTTCGGGATCGGAGACATCGCAGTCGGAGTCGGCTGGACGCCAGGGCGAGGGACGCTGATCCGATTTGCCGTTGAGCTGCCGACCGGCAACGCATCGCAGCTGCTCGGCAGCGGCGGCGTGGACGCAGGACTGTTTCTCGACGGCTCCGTACCGCTATCGACGAGGCTCACCCTGCACGGCTCCCTGGGATGGACGGCGCAGGGTCGCGGGACGGCGCTTTCTCGACCAAGGAGCATGGTGCTGTCGTCGTCGCTTGCACTGACCTGGCAGCTGACCTCGGTCGAGGCGCTGACGCTGCAGTGGAACGCCGAGCAGTCGCCGACTATCGGCGGAATCCCTGAGCTTGACGCAGATCACAGGGTCATGTCGCTGGGCTACCAGCGTTGGACGTCCGCACGAGAGCGCTGGCTGGTGTATATCAGCGAGGACGGCAACTTTCGGTGGGCGCGGTTCCCCGGAGGGGCGACGATCGGGCCGGACTTGACGATCGGGATCGTCTATACCGTCACGAACTAGCGGTCGCGCGGGCGTCTGCTGATTCGCTCGTTCGAGGCGTCGATCGCGACAAACGGCAACAGCGCCATCTCCCTGGCGCGCTTGATCGCCCTCGCGACAGTGCGCTGCTGCTTCGCGGTGTTGCCTGTCTGCCGCCGAGGCAGGATCTTGCCGCGCTCGGTGATGAACCGCTTCAGAAGATCGATATCCTTGTAATCGATCTTGTAAATCTTGTTGATGGTCAGGTAGCTGACGCGGGTTCGACCACGGCGACGGAATCGCTGGTCGCGCTGATCTCCTGAGCGATTGTCAGCCGGTTTGGCCTCGCCCTCCTTATCGGCAGGCGCGCTGGCCTCCTGGTCTTTAGCCTTGGGAGCCTCGGTCTTTTCGACAGCCTCGGCGTCAGCCGTTTGCTGCTCTTCGCTCTTAATCTCGTCGCTCATGGTCCAAACACGGCGTCAGAAAGGTTCGCCAAGGCGAGATTATAGCACAGGCGCAGGCTCTTTCATCGCGCACCGGGCCAGCTGTAAGGCTGGCAAGGGTGCTGTGCGAGCAAGCAAATTCCCGCGCGCAATTGTCCCTGAATCCAGGTTCGCGCGACACGACCCGGTAGGAACGCGAGCGGGTTTGACGAACGCCTTTGGAACAAGGAGATCAGACGCTGATTTTTAAACGCGAAAATACAACCCTGAGGAGGAATCCCAGCCTCCGATTGCATACACCCAGCCCCAAAGGGCCGGCCTCAGCAGCCGGCCCTTCTAACTTCTAATCAAGGAGCAATCACCAGCCACTCATCCCAACACGTGTCCTGCGCAAATTTGAGCCGCCGATAGTCGGTACTGCCGGGCCCAAACTGTTCCCAGGACGAAAAGTCAATCGACACTCCGTTGCTGCCCGGCGAATATTCGTTGTTGTGCCCCTCCCACACGATCGCGTCAGCGACCTTCGCCCGCACGTCCGCAGCGGCTGCTTTCACCGAATCCGGTACCGAGCCGTCCGCTTCGAGCAACAGGCAAACGCCCACGAGATCGCGAAACACCCGGAACGACGTAGGGCTGTACTTCTGGGCGTTGGCGCGCGCGTTCTGGACCGCCGTCGCTATCGTGGTCCTGTTGAGGATCATCTCCTGCGCAAACGTGTCCATCGACACGGCCAGCGCGGTGAGCTTGCTCGAGTCCAGCGAACTCTGCGTAATCGCTCGAAACTGATACGGCTCGTAGTTGAGCATCCCGTCGATGAACCCCTTGGTGAGGTTCGCCGTGGTGTCGTCCGGGTTGTCTCTGAAGACATCGAACACCTCGTCGTACGGGTACCCCGCAGCCGGCGGGCTCTCCTCGCTGCCGACGATGTAGTCAGCGTACGTCCGGGCCTCGTACGCGACCTCCAGCATCTGCATCAAGCTCGCGTCCCAACACAGCACGTCGAAATGCTGCCCGGCAAGCGCTTGATCGAGCTGCCAGATTTCGATCGAGGATCCGTACTGGTCGTCGTAGCTAAACCCCCGCGTACCACCCCTATTGTCCAGTGACCGCCGCCAGCCGTTGCCGTGGTTCCAGATGTCTAGCACGTACCTGTCCGCAGGATAGAACGTCTTCGCCCAGACGAGAAAGTCGTTGAGTACCTGCGGGTCGCCCATGTCGAGCGCATTGCCCTGTCCATCGACCAAGTTCGACTGCAGCAGCTCGCTGACGATCGTTGGTGACGTGTCCGGCTTGATCAGGTATCGCCGAACGCCGTCGAACGACGCTCCGGGGGTCACGTCGCGGGACTGCTTCCACTGCACGATGAACCGAACATCTAAGTTCGCCGCGACGCGCTCCATCTCGTTGACGTCGTCCTCGCTGTCAGGCGCAAGGTTGTTCGCCGCGTTCAGGAAAACGAGGATCGTCCACTTCGTGGTCGTGATGATGAACTCTTCGACGGTCACCGAGCCCGCACCAGCCAATGGTGGCGAAGACGTTTCGGCGCGCACGCTCCCATCGCCGACGTTGACTGCCGTGAAGTCGCCGTCGGTTGTGACGTCACCGATGCCGCCGAGCACCGACCATGTTATCGAGCCGGTCGGAAAGAACACCGCCTCGTTCGTCGCCGCCCTCGGCGTGGCTATGTACCGCTGCCTCTGCTGCTGCGAAAGGGTGTGCTGACTCGGTGCGACAGTGATTTTCGTCGCCTGCCTCGCGCTCGTCGTTTTCACGACAGCGGGACTTTGCGCGCCGCCGCACAGCTCGACAACGACTGAGACGACGCCGATGATCACGCCGCCAGCGTTTTCCAAAGAGTACAGCGTGACCCTCAGTTCGTAAATCCCTGGGGTCACGTTCGCTACCGTCTTCTGCGAGCTGTTCGCCCCCTGCCGGTTCAATGCCTCGGTCCGCACCGCGCTACCGTCAGCGTCCAGAACTTGCAGAACCTGCGACGCGACCGACGGAACGCCTGCGCCCCACACCGTGGAGTACTCGATCACCCCGAGGGGTGCGCCGACGGCACAGCCCCCCGTAAGACCGCCCTCTCCGCCGCCTGCACCGGCGCCGCCACCGCCACCGCAGCCAAACATGACTGCGCAGCCGACGAAGCCAGCTAGGAGCATCAATTTGTGGACCACGGTCGTTAGACGCAAAAAATGGGTCATGTTTCTCACTGGGCAGGGCTTCTGATGCCGCCTAGGTCGCCCGAAAATCAGAATGTTGGACTCTCGCTCCGATCTCCATCCGCTCATAGAAGCGCTTCAGAACGTCGGCATGACCCCTGTAACGAACGATACGGGCCAAGCGCCGATCGGCTTTCCGTGCGTCCTGAGCCTTCCCGACGGACGCTCCATCGTACTCGATCTGCCGTACCCCGGCCTGCTATCACTGTTCGACCCGAGCTCGATAGGCGTCGCAGTCGTGGACTCGACGGGGTTCGTCCGCTGCACGTGGGGGCTTTCACACGGGGTAGATGACGCCTCTGCACCGGATGGAGTCTTGGCTACGCCGATTGGGGCCATTGTTGAGGACGCCTTGCAGGGAGCGCCCGGAAACGTCTTCTACAACGGGTTCCGGTACCTCGCCACCACGCTACGGCACAACGGCACGACCGAGGCGCTGCTACTGATCTGCGAAGCGAGCGAAGAGAGCAAGACCAGAGAGGCGGCTTCGGCCAACGCCCGTTCGGCAACGGCCCTCAAAAGCATCGGGCACGCGCTCAGCATGAATCACACGATTCAGCCTCTCGCCCAGTCCGCCGTTCACGCGATCAAGTCCACCCTGGATCTCGGTGCGGTGCTCTTGTGGGTCAGGGGTTCTGCCGACGGGCCGATGCGGCTCGCAGCAACCGTCGGTGTGAACACGTCGGAGATGGAGGCGCTCGAGCAACTCGACACAGTGGATGGAAGAGGCAGCGTAGCTGAATTGTGCGCCAGCACGCGACAGAAACTCGTCTTGGAGGACGCTCGATCGAGCTCGCTGACCGAAGGACTCGAAGCGCAGTTCTGTCACGACCCCCCAGGAGCGATCATCGTGCTGCCGCTAATTCACGGCGATACGCTCATCGGCGTACTCGAACTGGTCGGCCGCGAGGCGAGCGGTTCACTTGAGCGCCACGAAGATCTGCTTGAAACCGTAGGGGAACACCTCACGCTCGCACTGAACAGCGCCAATCTGTTCGAGAGTATCGAGCTGTTGGCGGCGTTCGATCCGCTGATGGGAATCGCGAACCACCGGACTATGCAGGAGTTCCTCAACGCGCGACTGACAGAGGCAAGGCGGGAAGGCCGTCAACTTGGCGTCGTGATGATCGACGTCGATCACTTTCGGGTCTTCAACGAAGAGGAGGGACATGACGCGGGCGACGAAGTCTTGCGGATCGTCGGAACTGTTTTGCGGGATTCAGTCCGACAGTACGACATGGCAGCTCGATACGGCGGCGAAGAGTTCACGCTCATTCTGCCCGGAAGCGATGCTGCTTCGACGCGGAACGCCGCAGAACGAGTACGAAAGAGAATCGAGCAAGTCGAGTTTGCCAGACCTGGGAGGGACCCTCGGCGGATCACCGCAAGCCTGGGATTCGCCACGTTTCCTGAGGACGCTGAAGACGCCGCTTCTCTGCTGAAGGCTGCCGACGACGCGATGTACGAGGCGAAGCGCAGCGGAAGGAACTGCACCCGCATGTACGGCGAGCTTGTGGAGCGACACGGCGTCGCGTCGGTTCTCGCCTCGGTTGGCGGTGCACAAGCAGCAGCGGGCACGGCGTTCGCCGAAGACGCCAAGCCAATCGTACAAGTGCTCTCGTCCATGCTAGACCTGTCAAAGGACCAACGGAGCGAGGTTTATGCTGCCTGTCTGCTGCTGCCTGTCTACCTCGCAACCGCAGAGGATGAGCGAGAGCAGTTCGCAAGCCGATGGAGCGTCGAGGCCTCGGTCTTGAACTCGCTGGAGGCCTCGCTCGAGCGGTTTGACGGGTCTGGTCGGCTGGGTCTTGCCGGAGAGGGGATCCCCCTCGTCGGGCGGATTCTGAACGTGCTAGCCGCAGTTTTGCGCTGCGATCCGACGGCAAATACCTCCGATGATGGGCGGTTCGACCCAGATATCCTAGCTGCCGTGATCGAGATGCAGGACGTTGCTTGATCTGGCGGTTCAAGCTCTGTCATAATGGTTCTTCGCGCATCGCGCTCGCACACGGGCGCCGGTGGAATTCTTATGTACGCAATCGTGCAGACTGGTGGAAAGCAGTATCGAGCCGAGAAGGACGCAATCCTTGTCGTAGAAAAGCTCGACGGCGAGCCAGGCGGCAAGATTGAGCTCGACCAGGTCGTGCTCGTTCAGGACGGCAAGAAGATCAAGATCGGCAGTCCGTACGTCCCTGGCGCGAAGGTCAAGACCGAGATCGTCAGACAGACACGGGGCAAGAAGATCATCGGCTTCAAGTACAAGGCGAAGAAGAACGTGCGCAAGCGCTGGGGACACCGCCAGTCTGAGACCCACTTGCGCGTGCTGGCCGTCGTCGGAGGAAAGTAATGGCTCACAAGAAAGGACAGGGATCGACCCGCAACGGCCGCGACTCGCGTTCGAACCGCCTCGGAGTGAAGCGGTACGGCGGCGAGGTGGTCAAGTCCGGCACGATCATCGTGCGGCAGCGCGGAACCAAGCTGCACCCCGGCAACAACGTCGGCATGGGAAACGATCACACGATCTTCGCGATGATCGACGGCCAGGTGAAGTTTGAAGGGCCGACAAAACGGAGACGGGTGAGCGTCTACGCCGCGCAAGCCTCCTGACGTCGCCGCTACACTATCCCGCTTCGCAGCAGGTCTTTGAGGACTAACAGTCCCACCAACTTGCCGTCGGCGATGACCGGCATCTCACCGATCTTCTGCGGGAAGTTCTGAAACGCCTCAAGCGCCTCAAACGCCAGCAGGTCGGTTTCGATCGTCTTCGGCGCTCCGCTCATCAGGTCGCTCGCAGAAGCCTTCCTCGGCTGGTCGTTCTCTTCAAAGTGCCGGCGCAGATCGCCGTCGCTGATGAAGCCTACGAGCCGCTGTTCGTCGTCAACCACGCAAGCGCCGCCGGCGCCTGCCTGCGTAATAGAGTGCATGACCTCTACGATCGGCGTCTCTGCCCGTACGATCGCTACGTCTGCCCCGACACGCATAACGTCGGACACGCGCAGGACGAGCCGCCGGCCGAGCGTTCCAGCTGGGTGGAACCTGGCGAAGTCGTCTTCGCCGAAGTTCCGCTTCTCCATCGCAGCTACGGCCAGAGCGTCGCTGAGCGCGATCATGACCGTCGTGGACGTCGTCGGCGCGAGGTTGTTCGGACACGCCTCCCTCCTCACGCGGACGTTCAACACCAGGTCAGCGGCCCTTCCTGCGCTGCTGTCGGGCCTTCCAGTGATGACGATCGTCTTGGCGCCGATGTCGTTGAAGGATGGAAAGAGGCGGACGACTTCGTCCGTCTCGCCGCTGTAGGTGAAGATCAGAAGGATGTCGTTCCTGGTGACCATCCCGAGATCGCCGTGGACCGCTTCGGTCGCATGGAGGAACAGCGATGGCGTCCCGGTGCTCGCCAGCGTTCCGGCAGCCTTTCGCGCGACGTGGCCGCTCTTGCCCACCCCGCAAGCAATGACGCGGCCCGGACAAGCGACCATCCAGTCTACGGCGGTCGAAAAAGACGCATCGAGGCTGTCGCCTAGGCGGGCTATGGCCTCGGCTTCTTCACTCAGCACTCGGCGCAAGGTATCGAGGCACATTCGTAAAAGAGTCTACCGCTCGGATCGACCGGGGTCGTCGGGATTCAGAATCGTCTTGCCGAACAAGCTGTGCACCCAACCGACGGCTATCCTCGCCGTCTGGTTCCCCATGTCGATCAGCGGGTTGACCTCGACTACGTCGAGCCCAGCCAATCGGTACGGATTCGAAGGATCGCTCATGATCCGGTGGAGTATCTCGGCGATCAGATGCCCCTCGCGATAGGTGAAGCCTCCGCGAACCGCCGTTCCGGTACCCGGCGCGAAGATCGGATCGAGCGCATCGACGTCGAAGCTGACCCAAAGCGCCCGGGCGCCGCTGTTGCGGACGTGATCGTCGACCTGCTCCATCGCGCCGATAACGCTTAGCTCGTCAACGTCCTGCATCGTCAGCGCCAGGCTGCCGTCCAGTCGTCGCATATTGGAGACCTCGCCCTCGTCGACGTCGCGCAGACCCAACCAGCAGATGCGATCCGGCCCAAGGGTCGCAGACCCGACCACGTCCTCGACCAGCGCGGCCCATTCCGTGCCGAGGGCCCCCTTGACGTTCGTAGTCAGCCCAGACAGCGCCGCGAGAGGCATGCCGTGCAGGTTGCCAGAATGCGAAGTGTCCGGAGTATTGAGGTCCATGTGCGCGTCGATCCACAGCACTGCCAAATCGTTACCGTACTGCCGCAGCGCACCGGACACCGAACCGATCGATATGCTGTGGTCGCCGCCGATGACGAGAGGCACGCTTGATCGCTCGATCGCACGACCGACCCGCTCCTGGATCTCAAGGTACACCTCGTTCGCGCTGGTGTACCGCTGCTCCGCGTCCTGCGGGTTCCAGGCATCTACGTCAGCTACGGGGCCTGTGTCGAGGACCTCGTGCCCAAGCGCTGTCAGCCCCTTGAGCAGCCCTTCCAGACGCATAGCGACCGGCCCAAGCCTGCTTCCGGGTTTCCGGCCACAGAGGTCGAACGGAGCCCCGATCACTTCGATCATGGCTCGATTCTACTCCCGCAGGGCGGTTCGTGATGGCGACGGCGCAGGGCCACGCCATACGATCGCTTGCTGTCCAGCTTTGTTGCAGCCAAATGGACGGTTTGCGAAGGCCGAGCGATCGACGCCCTAGACCAAGTACTGAAGCCTCAAGTTCGAACCGAAGCCGGTGCTCGCGCTGTAAACTGGCCGCATGGCGAAAACGGTCGGGGTCGTCGCTCTGCAGGGCGACTTCGAGATGCACAAGGCCGCTTTCGAGCGGTGCGGCGCGGATGTTGCGCTGATCAAGACGCCCGATCAACTCGCTGGCGTAGATCGCGTCGTGATTCCGGGAGGGGAGAGTACAACGGTCGGCAAGCTAATGGACCGGTTCGGGCTCGGAGATGCGCTCATCGAAGCCGCGTCCTCTGGCACACCGATATGGGGCACGTGCATGGGCATGATTCTGATGGCGAAGCGAGTCTCAGACTGTGATCAGTACACGCTGGGGATACTGGATATCACGGTCGAGCGCAACGCTTTCGGCGCGCAGGTTCACAGCTTCGAGGATGATATCTCCATCGCCGGAATGGACGATCCGCTGACTGCGGTGTTCATCCGCTCTCCGATCGTCACGCAATTCGGCGAAGCGGTCGAAGTCCTGGCTAAGTATCAGGGACAAGTCGTTGCCGTAAAACAGGAATCCCGGATCGGGACGGCGTTCCATCCTGAACTGACGGGCGACGACAGATTCCATTCCTGGTTTCTAGGAGTTTGAAGACTCCGCCCTAAGGGTTAGGGACGGAGCCTGTTTGTCGAGAGGGTGGAACCTACCACTTACATGCAATAAGACATTATGGTCAAGGCGATTGTTCCACGGCGCGCTCCACAATTTCGCAAACGACGTACTCGTCCACGTCGAGCTTCGTCCGGCGGACTTCGTTCAGCTTCACGAGCGGCGGGCTTTCGCCTAGCCAGTATCGCCCTTTGCCGAACTCCTTGGGCGATCTGAACAGATGTACTTCATCGACCAGCCCGGCGCGCAGAAACGAGGCGATCGTCTCGCCGCCGCCTTCGACGAGCACGCCAATCACTCCCCGCTCGAACAGCTTGCCCAGCAAGGAGTCTAGATCGAACCCGCTTTCGTGCGTGTGCTCGACTTCGAGCGTGCTCTCGCCGCCCAGCCCGGGCCTGACCACGCGCAAAGCTGGCGTCTCACTATCGAAGACGCGCAAGGAATCTTTCAACTTTCTGTTCGGGTCGAGCACGACCCTCAGCGGCTGGTTTACGACCTCCGGTATGCGTGCTGTCAGCATCGGATTGTCGATCTCGGCTGTCTCACGCCCGATCAGAACGCACCCCATTTGAGCACGAAGCCGATGCCCTTCTGCCCGTGCGTCCTCTGCCGTGATCCACTTGCTCGAGCCGTCTTGGTTCGCTATGAACCCGTCTACGGTGACTGCGGCCTTGACGTACACGGTCGACCTTTGGCGCTGATGAGCTTTGATGAAAACGCGGTTGGCCTCCGTCGCCTCTTCGCCGAGCAAGCCGACCTCGCACTCAATCCCGGCATCGCGCAGCACCTTCACGCCACCGTCCGCGCTCGGGTTTGGGTCGAGCACCGCAACGACGACTCGGCGGACGCCGGCTGCGATGATCGCGTCCGTGCACGGCGGCGTCCTCCCGTGGTGCGTACACGGTTCCAGCGTGACGTACATCTCAGCGCCTCGCGCACGCTCACCAGCCGACCGTAGTGCGACGACCTCCGCATGATCTCCTCCTGCGTAGTGATGGAATCCTTCCCCAACGACCTCGCCGTCTGCGACGATCACGCACCCGACGTGCGGATTCGGAGCTGGAAAGCCACCTCGCGAGAGCTCCACAGCACGGCGCATCAGCTCACTTCTGCTTTCGCCCATGATCTTTGAGAGTGCCCTCCACGAGACCCCGCATATTCTCCGTTCGGCGGCCGGCGAGCTCCTTTCGCAGCTTGCGCGTCAGAAGCCAGGCACACACCGCCGCACCCATCCAGGCAACGCTCAGAACGAGGATGTAGAAAGCCATCTTCACCGCGTAGTCAGCAAGGACGTTCTTCCCCAACTCCGCGTCAGGCTGAGGGCCTATCACGAACGGCCACGCCACCAGAAGCAGGATTCCGAACAAGAAAAACGTCGTCGTCAGGACTTTGAGGAACATGCAGCTCTCAACTCCTCGATGGCGGCGGGAATCGACGGGCCGCGCACCAGGTAGCTGCCTACGACAAACGTATTCGCCCCAGCTGCCCAGGCTCTCCCTATGTTGTCCGGCTCGATTCCGCCATCGACTTCGATCTCCAGTCCAGGCGCGAGCGCCCGCAGGGCGCGCACCTTGTCCAAGCACTCCTCGATCAGTTCCTGACCGCCCCATCCGGGGTTCACGGTCATAACGAGCGCCAGATCGATCGCCTCGATGAGTGGCTCGAGGAGTTGCACCGGCGTACCCGGGTTCAGGGCGATTCCGGCCTGAATTCCAGCGTCCCGCAACGTCTGACACAGGCGATGTGGATGATCCGTCGCCTCGATGTGAAAGATAATCCGCTGACATCCCGCGTTCGCGAACGCGCTCACGTGCCTCTCCGGCGTCAGCGTCATGAGGTGCGCCTCGAACGGCGTGTCCGCCAATTCCCGCAAGCTTTTCACGAGGTCTGCACCGAACGTGATCGGCGGCACGAACTGGCCATCCATCACGTCGAAGTGAATCCAATCGCAACCGGCGGCGATCATCTCGCGAACCGCGAGGCGATACTCACCCGGGTTGCTGGAAAGAATCGAGGGCGCTATCGATGGATGCATCACGGTCAATCTACCGAATCCTCGTCAGCATTATCTCCGTCGTCATCGTCCTCGTCGGGCCTGGCACTTTGGGTGATGCGGCTCTCAAGTACGCCGTCGTAGTAGATGTAGAACGTCGCCTTCGGTCCGTACGCCTCAATATCCAGAGAGATATTTTCCTCGGGCTCGTACATCTCTTGGTGCACGGTTCGCGTGCCTAGCACATCTTCCACGTCGACCCGCAGCATGATCGGAAAGGGACTATCGGGCAACTGCCAGCGAAGGGTGTAGATATTCGAGTCTGCCCTCGGCGGCGCGTCGATCACGGACCTGGAGTGCGTGCTGACCTGGACAGCGATCTTCGTTTGCCTCTCGACGTTGGTTCTCTCCTTAGGTTTTTGGCTGACGATCGTGCCCTCGGGTACAGAGGGGTCGTAGACCGTCTCGACGAACGCTGCCAGGGCTAGGTTCATCGACGCCAGCAGCCTTCGGGCCTCCGCCGGCGTCATCCCTGTGAGATCGGGCACTTCGACGAAGTTTGAGCCCGTGCTCACAACCGCATTGACGGTCGAGAACTGCCGAATGTCCTGCCCAACGCTGGGCGAAACTTCCATCACTACGTAGACGGCGTATTCATCTGACGGAGATTGCTTGACTCGTTTGAGCTTCAAGTCCATCTCATCGAGCTCCGCGGTCGCCTGGGCAAAGGTCATCCCGATGATATTTGGCACAGTCAGGATCTTGGGCTTGGTCAAGTTGTTATACGCCAGCACTCCGATCGCCGCGATAGCAAACGACGCGGTCACGATGAAGATGCCGACCATCCATCTCGGCACGCCCTCGCCGCGCGCGCTCGCTCTTCTCTTCGCCATTTTCTTTTCAGCCTCCTGGTCTCGAACGACGTTCAACCTGGGCCCGACGCGCTCGTCTGCAGCGGTTTCGGGTTGCGGATCCAGCGGCCAGGTGAGCCGCTTCCCGAACCGCAAAGCGTCTTCGAGCAACTTGACGTCGTTCAGCATCGCCTTCGCGCTGAAGTACCGATCACCCGGTTTCTTTGCCATCGCCTTCTTGACGAGTTCGTCAAGCGGCATCGGGACCGCTGTGTTGAGTCGCGTCAGCGATGGATACTCCGATGAAACGTGTTGCGTGGCGATCTCAGCGGGCGTCTTTCCTCCGTACGGCCTGCATCCAGCCAACATCTCAAATAGTAGAACCCCGACAGCATAGACGTCGCTCTGCGGCGACGGCATTCCGCCCATCGTCACTTCCGGAGCCAAGTACGGAGCGATCAGCGGCAGCATCTCGACTCCTGCCGCGACACTGCTGGAGTACGCCCTCCATACTCCCGGCAGCAACAGCCCCGCTTCGTCAGAGCTTCCGACCACAACGTTGCGCGCACTGATGTCGCCGTGAACATGGCCTTTCTCATGAAGCGGAACAAGCGCTTCAAGCACTCGGCGAATAACCGTCAAAGCGCTGGATTGCGTTAGTGTAGACAGCCGCTTGAGGCGATCGTAGACCGAGCTGCCTGGCAGGTACGAGCAAACCATGAACCATCGACCGTCATCCTGCTCGATGTCCAAAAGCTTTGCGATCCCAGGTTCATCGATACTCTTGAGTTGCGTTGAAAGGTCGAGAAGCTCCGAGATGAACTCATGCTCTTTGCAGTACTTCTCTTTGATGACCTTGAGGACGACGTTTCGGTCGCGAGCCCTGTCGTGGGCGATGAACGTCGTCATGATCGGGTTGTCGCCGATCTGTTGGAGAATCTCGTAGCGCGTCCGTAAGAGAGCCCCGATCATGCGTCCTCACCGTTTCGATCCGGTAGTGCGACCAACACGATCGCGACGAGCAGCGCGGCCAGCGCCAACGCCTGTACCACGTTGCCGTCGACGCGGCGGGCGTACTCCACAGTCTGATTGCTGTAGAGCGCCCACTGGCTGGCGCCGTAGCCCACGGCGAGACCTACCGATATCACGATCCCCGTAACCGCTCGAATCAACCTCATGCGTTCTCTAGAACAGCTCTGATATCGCTCTCTGCGATACCTGTGTGCAGTTTACACGCCCCAATCTCACTAACGAGGCTACAGGCAACTCCGTTTCCACTCGCCTTCTTATCGCGACTCATGATCGAAAGAACCAGGTCGATGTCGAGGTCGTCTGGAAGGCTCGTTGGCAGGCCGAACGTCTGAAGGACGGCTGCCAGCCTCGGCGAAACGTCCTTCGCAACACCCAGTCGCTCGGCCAAGCGCGTTTCGACCACCATTCCGATGCTGACCGCTTCGCCGTGCAGTACGCCCTGGTACGCCAGCGCCGTCTCCAGCGCGTGCCCGACGGTGTGCCCGAAGTTGAGGGTCGCTCGCTGCCCGTATGTCTCAAATTCGTCTTGCTCGACAATCTGCCTTTTTAGGTCGATGCAGCGGAAGATGACCTCCTGTAGATTCGGACTGTCTGGCGCCAGCCCGGTCGATTCCAGCCGTTCCAGCAGACTCAAGTCCATGATCGCCGCGTACTTCACAATCTCCGCACAGCCGTTGTAGAACTCCCGCTCGGGAAGGGTGAGCAGGGCGTCGAGCGGGACGTCTACGCGCGACGGCGGGCAAAACGCACCGACCAGGTTTTTTCCTTCCGGCAAGTCGATGCCAACTTTGCCGCCGACCGACGAGTCGACCATCGCGAGCAGGCTTGTGGGTACCTGTAGAAGCTTTACGCCGCGCATGAACGTGGCAGCGACGAAACCGGCCAGATCGCCGACGACTCCTCCACCGAACGCCACGACCCTGGCCGATCGGCGAGCGCGCATGGCCAACCACGACGTCGCCTCGGCGAACTGGGCCAGGCTCTTGCTGCGCTCGCCTGCGGGCACGATGAACGAACTCTCGGGCAGCTCGTAGTGCTCGATCAGATTCGTGTCGCTGATGACAAAGTCCTCTGACCCAAGGCTCGCCAACACCGACTTGACGTCGGTCGGCACGACCTTATAGCTTCCGCCGCTATGCCGAACCGTCAGCACGAGATAGCTCCTGGATGGCCAGTTCTGCGACCTGCTCGAACGGCTCGTCGGTTAGTTTCAACACGATGTCCGCTTTTTCGTACTGCGACCGTCGTGTATTCAGCATGTTTCTCACGGTCTCCTCCCAGTTTGGCACTTCGAGCAGCGGCCGGCGCTTCTTAGCGGTCCGCAGCCGACGGACCAGCACGTCCACGTCCACGTCGAGGAAAAGGGAAACGCCGATTCGGCGGATTTCCGTCCAGTTCTCGTCGAGCATGACGATTCCACCGCCAGTTGCAAGCACCGACGGGTGCGCCTGGATCGAGCTTAGGACGGACGTTTCCTGTGCACGGAACGCGGCCTCCCCGTACAGTTGGAACAGCTGATGCACCGGACGACCGAGCTTGTACTCCAGCAGTTTGTCCGTGTCGCGGAACGGCACGTCAAACTTGGCAGCGAGCGTTCTTCCGACAATCGTCTTGCCAGCGCCCATCATTCCTATGAGAACAAGGCAGCGATCCATGCTTCTTCAAGTGAAAGAAATGGCGGCAGGGCTTGTGCCCCCTGCCGCCGGGATTGTCTGTCGGATATTGGATTTCAGACTGGTTAAGGTCCTAACCCGTAGTTGTCTTCGTCTACGATCGTCGGCGTCACGAAGATCAGCAGTTCGCTCTGCGTCTGATTCGTCGTCCTGCCTCGGAAGAACTGACCGATTAACGGCAGTTCGGAGAGAATCGGAATCCGCGACTCAGAGTAGCTGTCGAAGTTATTGTTCATGCCGCCGAGGGCGATCGTTTCGCCATTCTTGACGCGAGCAACTACGAAGACGCTCTGATTCGAGATTTCTGGAATCTCCTGACCGTTCGGTCCCTGTTTAATTTGACCGAACTGGGAGATCTGCGGGGCCAGACCCATGACGATCGTGCCGTCTCCGTTGATGCGCGGGGTGACCGTCAATCCGGTGAACACCTGAATCGGTATCGGTTGCGGAATCGTGATGATGCCGCCGAAACCGTTGATCACCTGGTTGATGAATATCCACGTCGTCGTGGAGACGAAGATCGCCGCAGTCTGGTTGTTCAGCGTTCGCACGAGCGGCGCCGTGACAGTTCTACCCTGGCCGCTGTTCATCAGCGCGCGCAGCCTGGTTGAGACGTTTCCAGTTGCGTAGTTGAAGAAGATCGGGTTGCTCGTGCGGGCGAACGAACCGGGACGAATGCCAGCGAACACGGCACCTCGCTGGTAAATCCAGTCGATGCCGAGCGCTTTGTCCGCCGATTGCGTCGTCGTTACGAACTCGACCTTGATCACGACCTGCTGCGGAGCCACATCGAGCATCGCGATGACATTCTCAAGTTCGCGGATCGCCTCATCCGTGCCGACCACGATGAACGAGTTTGTGGTGGGGTCGTATACGATGCTGTCAATGCCTTCCGGCACCAGGCCCTCGCCGCCTTCAAGGTCTCCAACGCCACCTCGACCGCCGCCCTGTCCGCCGCCGAAGCCGCCGCCGCCGCCGCCCTGTCCGAAGCCGCCGCCGCCGCCGCCCTGTCCGAAGCCGCCGCCGCCGCCGCCCTGTCCGAAGCCGCCGCCGCCGCCGCCAGCGCCGCCGAATTGACCAGCTGAATCGATCGGCAGATCAAGGCTACCGTCGAAGTTCGCCGGCAACCGGGCCGTGGCTGGCGTAAAGGCGCGCGGAACGCCAGTTCGACCACCGGTCGTCAGTTCCTGGGCTCCAGGGATGTAAATCTGATTGCTGTTTCGGTACACACGTCCGATCTCATTGTTCATCAACGTGACGCTGTCGCGCGCATCGAAGATCGAACGTCCTGAAAGCAGAGTTCGCACCGCTAGAGGATCGGCTTTCATCAGCTTGATCCGCGTTATGCGAGTCGGCTTTGCTACGATCGGAGCTTCAATCTGGCCGACCGTCCCCGTCGGCTTAGAACCGTGGCGTATGATAAAGACGCCGTTTGCATCCCGCTCCGCCCAAGCACCAGCCGCCCTACAAACGTAGCCGATCGCATCTTCTGGCGTCATGTTCCTGATGTTTAGATTGATCCGATTGAACTCGGCATCCGATTGTTCCACGACGAATTGGATACCCGTCTGTATCGTCAAAGCACGAGTCGCGGCCAACAAGTCCACGTCGATGAGCAGAAGGTCGACCTTCTTGCCCAGCACGGACTCTTGCGCAAGCGCAACGCCTGATACAGCTACTGCTGCCAGACAGGCCGCGATCGTTACAAGCCTACTGATTCCATTAAATGTCATCCCAAATATCCTCCAGACAAATCCCAAATTGCAATCGGCGCTATCTGCCGAAGCCTCCACCGCCGCCGCCGCCGCCGCCGCCGAAGCCGCCGCCGCCGCCACCGCTGCCCGGGCCGCTGCCGCCGAAGCCGCCGCCGCCGCCGCCGAAGCCGCCGCCGCCGCCGCCGTAGCCGCCGCCGAAGCCGCCGCCGCCGCCGCCGCCGCCGAAGCCGCCGCCGCCGCCGAAGCCGCCGGACTGTGGCAGGTTGGACCGCTCTGGCCCTTGGGCGCCGCCAACGTCCGATTCACCGGCCAGCAGATCGACGATCAACTGAGGATCTGCGTGCCGCAGATAAATCCGGCGCGTAACGAAATTGTCGCCGGTGTCAGGCAGTGGATCGGTGCCGGTGTCTAAGTCGAATGTCGGCTTTCTGATGATGTGGTAGATGCCGCCCTCAACCCGGTAAGTCGCATCGACCTGGTTCAAGATCGCCCGCAACGCTGTGCGGAACGGAACGTCCGTGAGGTTGACCGTGATCGAACCTTGGACGTCCGGCGCGACAGTGTAGCTGGCGCTGACCTGCTTGAACAGAATCTTGAGCGAGTCGCGCACATCGGCCTGATCGAGCACAAGCTCGCCGATCAGCTGATCGTCCACATTGCCCTGCGCCGAAATCACCATGGGCGCAACGACGAGCGAGCCTGCCAAGATCAAGCCCAAAACCATTCCAACTATCTTCTTCATTTTAACTGTCTCCATAAGAGAATCACGCTTGATTCTTCAATTCGTTTCGTCCATCGTCCATTTCTCTTTCAGCCGAGTGCCGAAAACTGATAATACTCGTTACGGCGGGCCAACCCCAGGGCCACCGCGTGGACCGCCACCGCCGCCACCGCCGCCACCGCCGCCGCCTCCGCCGCCGAAGCTCGGCAACTGGCCAGATAGCGGCCCTTGCAGGTTCACCGCGAACTCGCTCGGCCGCTTGTTCCCTTCCCTGCGGAGAATGGCTCTCTCAGAATCGATTGAGACCACTGTCCACTCCGTCCCAGGAATCTTCGTTCCGGGCCTGATCTGTACAGAGTCCGATCCTGCTCCTCTATCGAGAATCCCGAGCACCCCGTTGGCGATGATGATGCCGGAGAGACGCCACCGCGGCACAGGCTCGACGACGATCCTGGGGGCGCCGCTATCCGTATCCAGGGACAGATCCCCAGGCGTATCCCAGGCCATCTCTGTCAAAAAGCTCTCAGCCATTTGCGCCCGGTTGAAATTCACCTCGGCTGCCGACAGTGCAAACGGGTCCGCTCGAATGACGAAGTTAATGCCCTCGCCCAGCGTCGCTGGATCGACGAACGGGGAGTCAGGCGGCATAGGCACACCGGGCCCGGTACCGATTTCCACAGGTTGAACGCCGACTGGCGGAGTTGACTTGGCCGCCTCCGCCCGCGGTCCGTTCGAGACGCACCCGGCCAGCATGAGGACAGCGCCCGCAAAAACGCAAGCGCCCGCGAATCGGTGTAATCCGGTTCTAAAGATCGGCATCCGTAACATTATTATACTCTTCGGTCAGCCCAGGTCTGAGCTATCGTTCAATTCCTCCAACGTTTCCACTGCCCGGCCTTTGAGCGATATCTTCCGAGTCGCCAGCTTCCTCGCCGGAATCGGGCAGCGACGCGACACCCCCCATCGGACCCGTCACGCCCCCGCGCATGAACCCGATGATGGAAACGCTGTAGGTTCCAGTCAACTCCGGAGCGGTTCCTGTGAGAGATAGACCGTCCGCCACAGCTAGATAGTTCGGCATCTGGCTCCATCCCTCCATATTCGCCTTGATCTGCGCAAACGTGCCGCGAACGGTGATCGCCCCAACGTCGATGATGACCACGGGGAACGGCAGTCGGTCGTAGTTGAAGAACGAGTTCATCAGACTGGCTGCGTCGCCGGGCGGCTGCGGCACGCGGCTGCCGCCGCTCAGGACAGTCACCCCGCCGTACCGCATCTGCTCGTTGATCGCGCGCTGCAAGCTATTTCGGTACTTCGGCGCGTCAACCGTGAGGTCATACGGATTCTTGGACAGGTTGATTCCGCCTTCGGACAGCGCATTCGACGGCGTCTTATCGGCGGATAGCTGCTTCCATTCCGCCGCCATTTCGGCCACGTCTCTGCGCGCGTGGTCGATCTTGACCTGCGCAGCACCCTCCCTCTCCGCCTCCTTTTCAAGAAGTTTGGCGTACGTGGTGCGGAGCGTGGCGTCCACCATGTCTGGCAGAAAGTGCTGGAAAAACGAGTACGACAACGCGACCATCGCAATCGAGACTCCAACCACTAAATAGACCCAGCCGCTAAGTTTCATTTCTGTTTTCTCTGTCTGTGATTATCGCGCACCTGCGAACCCCGGCAATGCGCCTGCTGCCCCTGCACCACCGCCCGATCCGTGCTGATTGACCGTTGCCCGCGGATCCGGCGTCTGCATGGGCCGAGAGATTGACATCGTGATCGTCACGGTCGACCAGCCTGGCATGGCGCCCTTCATGCCTGGGCCCGGAGCGCCAAATCCTCCTACGTTCAGGAATCCTTGGGGCTCGGATGCTGCCAGCTGAATCTGTTCATCCATCCTCGCCTCCCAGTCTGAAGAAAGGTTCGGTTGCCCCGGCCCCACAGCAGTACCTATTTGGTCCAGCTCGGTGAGCGTCGGAACGATCTTCGCCGTCGAGACGAAACCGCCGCGCGCGACGCTCGTAACCCCCTCCATCTTGTAGAGCGCTGCGACCAGGTCCGCGTATTGCTGGTGGGTCTGCAGTACGCCGCTCATCGTCACTGTGCAGCTCGCTGCGGAGGTCGGAGTCGCCGAGAGCGAGCTGATCCTGTAGAAGCTGGGGATGTGATCCATCACGTCCTTGAACAACGCGGGGTACTTGGCGCTGTGCTCGCTCATCGCATGTGCCAGCTTGATGTTCCTGTCGATCCCGGTTGCCAGCAGGATGATCTCATCGGCTTTCTCAGCCTTGCCCATGACCCGCCCGACATCGTCCACGACGGCGTCTACGCGCGCATTGGCCTTATCCAAGGCTGCTCGCCCGTTCGCGATCAACATGAAGGAGATGGCGACCGCCACCGCGGCTATCACTCCGCCAATCAGCATGAACACGAGAGCTCCCTGTGCCTCCTTTACGTGCGACGGTACGAGATTAAGCTTCATAGACTGATCCTAAAATGCGACGTGCAGCGCGTTGCCGACTGCGATTACAAACTCCTCGCAATGTGACTCGTCGACCGACGCGTCGGGTTTCCTGATGCTCGAAACGACGCCTTTCAGCGGGTCGTACTGGCTAACGGACAAGCCGACCGACGCTTCGATGAAGGCCTGCAGCCCTTTGAGCTTCGATCCACCGCCAGACAGCAGCACGTGATCAACGTCTCCGCCCTTGCTGCGATAGTAGTCGACCGACCGGCGAATCTCCGCGATCATCTCGTCCAAGACGTCTGCCAAGGCTGCAAACAGCTCGTCAGGCTCTCCTCCAGAGGACGGTGGCTCGTCGACGACCGCTGGCGGGTTCTCTACCTGAGCATCGCCTTTGTCGGATTCCGGCGAGTCGGAAAATGGGTTGTACGGCTCCATCGCCTGCGTGCCAGCGTCTGCGTCGAACGGGTTGAGCCCTTCCATCTGCTGCGCCGCGTCAGCCGGAATATTCACGTCTTTAATCTTGATCTGCTCAGCTTCTTCGAAACCGATGTTCTTTGCGTCGGCGATCGCTTGGGTGAACATCTGCCCTCCGATCGGCACCAAGCGAGGCATCAGGAGCTGACCGTTCCTGTAGATGTTGATGGAAGTCGTTTTGTGCCCGATATCGACGACGCAGAGCGTTTTGTCGTGGTAGTCCGAATCGTACGTCACGGCGAGCGAGCGGGCGATACCTAGAGGTTCGACGTCGATCGCAGCGGTCTTCTTGCCAGCCTTCTTGACTACGCTGGCCATCAGCTCGACCGCAGACTGAGGCGAAATCGCCATGACCACGTCCATGTTCTGCGCCTGGTCGTCGGCAGACGGAAACGCCTTGTAGTCGCTTTCGATCGTCTTTTCTCCAAACGGTATGTTGCGGGTGATCTCCCAATCCATGTGCTGCGCGAGCTCTCCATCCGTCATTTTCGGCACTTCGAGGGTTCGAACTAAGACGGAGCCTTGGCCTGCAATGCTCACGACGACATCGCTGGCCGATGCGCCAGAAGAGCTGATCAGCTCCTTCAGGACCGCCCCGACAGCCTGGTCGTCATGGACCCCGAAGTGGTCTACAGCGCCCTCGGGGGTCATCGCCTGGGACATAGCGGTCACCGTCGGCTGGTTGCCCTGCAGCCGGATTTCGACCAACTTGATGGTCTGGCTACCGATATCGACGCCGATAGCACTGTTCAACTTCTTAGCCATATACGACTTACCCGCGCCCTGACGCACGCCCAATGATATTAGCACCGCGCCAGGTTCACTGTCAATACGAAAATGCGCCTCTGTGTAGAACTGGACGCAGGTTAGATTCGGCTGGGTTACACAAACCTGCCCAGACCGGCCAAAAGCGACCGGTCTGGGCAGGAATCCGGTTCAGAATCAGCGCGCCGGAGGCCTGGGAGTGAACCTCGGCGCAATCGTCTCGAAGTAGACGTCCGGAGAGCCAGTTCTGGTGCTGGTCCAGAACAGCCAGTACACGTTAGGCCGCCTGAAGTTTCGCCGGTTGAAGGCGCCGCTGATCGGATCCAGCGCCAGCCGCAAGCCGGACTCGGCTCCGACCTGTTCGATCGGCACGGCCTCTTCGAGCAGCTCGGTCAGCAAACCGACCGATGACTCGAACGTGATCAGGTTCGGATATAGGACTCCGCTGTCGTCCACGCCGCGGTACTTGATCTGAATCCGCCGATCCTCCGTGCCCGCCATGAAGAACACTCGGCCTGTTGCCGGGTCTACCTGATAGAACCGTTCAGCGCCGGGGACGGCCGCGTCCCACGTCACCGTGAAGTTGAACAGCGAGCCGTCCGCATTGAGGGCGATTGCGGTTGGCAGTTGCACGCCGAACCTCACCGTCTTCAAGAACGGCCTTGCCGCCTGGGTGCCGTCGCTGGAAGTGCGAGTAAACGAGATCACGTGACGATCCCATCGCAACAGGTCGTCGAACGCCGGCCTACCGTTGGCCTGGTTGCCCCAGTAGCTGATGTCGCCCAATCGATTCCTGATCGGTTGAATGGCGTCGAAGTAGATGCCGATGAATCGGTCGTCGTAGACCATGCTTGCAGAGCGGTAGTTTGCTCCCGGCCCCGCGCTGACCTTGAGGTAGTACGGTGCGTACCGGACGTACAGCCGCATACTGCGGGGCACGACCGCTCCGGAGAACCTGATGCTGCCGGTGTTCGTGTCCACGTACACCCGGCCGCCGAGAGCGGTCGAGTACGAGATGAGGCCGGTATCTCGGTCGAACGTGCGCGTCGTCTTGTCGACGACCGTTTCGAACGTCCCGCCCACGATGCGCAGAACGTCGATGTAAGTTTCCGTGTCGCTGAACGGGGCCGTCGGATCGGCGATGAACAGATCGGAGCGTCCGAGCCGCCAGACGGCGCCTGGCGCCCAGTACGTGCCCGTCGCGGGATCGAGCAGCAACTCGTCGATTCTCGGGCCAAACGCCGCTTGAGGAGTTCGGCCTGTCGGTCGACCGTTCGCGTTGGCACTCAGTCGAGTCATGAACGCTTCGCTGAAGCTCCTGCCTCGAAGTTTGGCCGTGAACACCACGTCGATGACGTTGCGAGTCCTGATCGGTTGACTGGGGTCGGCAATACTCCTGTTCTGATACCTGCGGAGAACCGCAGACGGCGCGTCGACCGATTCAAAAGCGTTCCCCATCTGCAGCGATGACGGACGCGTCCAGTCCAAGCCGTTGTAGTGAGCCCAGTCCACCACGCCAAGCCCGCCGGCGTTCGACGTGTAGAACACCGTTGCGCTGTTGCCGGTCTGGACGAGGCTCGGCTGGCTCTTGCCTGCGCTATAGTCGAACGGCAGCGCCGTGGCCGGCGCGTTTTCCGTGATCAATCCAGTGGAGAGGAAACCGAGTTCTTGCAAGAACACTTGCTCCCTGAAGGACTCCGAGCCGTCGGGCATGGCTATAGCCGCAGAGCCGAGGAACGCCATGTACCGGTTCTGGATCGAGACACGACCGCTTTCGTCTGGGAACTGCGTGAGGTCGAACGACCCCGAAGATGGGAACGTCGGCGCGCCGAACTGCACGCTCGATGGCACGACGACCTCGCCTGGTCCGAGCGTGAACAGCGTGCTAGGCGCCGCGGTCGGGAACGGACCGGCCAGCGACCTGTTGAACCACCGAGCACCGCTGCTCTGGAGCCAGCCGTTGTAGTCGCCGATCGGGCTCTGGGTGACCGGCGGAACGACCGCCCCGTCGAACACCAGCGAGCTCAGATAGATCCTCCACGGATTCTGCGCTGCGTAGTCGGCCTCTGTGCGAACCATTGGATCCCAGTTCGGACCGACGTCTATTCTCGACGATGCGAAGACGACGAACAGGTTGCCGCGACCGTCGCGCATCGCAGATGGCTGCGCGTTCGGGAAGCGGTGGATGTCTGCCATTAGCAACGACTCCATGTTGGGAGCAGCCTTGAGCGTCGGCTTCGTCGTGAAGCGACTCTCGCGCACCGTAAACTTGAGCGTGAACCCCGGATCGGAGAACGGCTCATCCTGGCCAAGGGACGGCAGCCACGCAAAGCGGTTTGATCCGAGCCGATCTTCGAAAGCGAAGATACGCCGGATGTAGTCGCCGACCGGCACGCCGATCGGAACGGTGACGCCGACTGCCGCATCGCCGACTGGCACGAGGCCTGGATCCATCAGCAAACTGCCCGATCCCGGAAGATTCGGGTTGATTCGGCTTCTTGGGTTGACGCTGAGGCGCGTCGGCGCGACGTCGCCGGGGCGCGCCTTCTGCAGGATATTGCGACCCAGCGGGTCGATGCCGGTCATCAACGGGCCCGTGGCGCTGAATCGCGGGTCGAGGTTGGTGTGCAGGTGCAACGACGCGTCCAGCCACGACAGCTCGTGCAGCCCGTCGGAGTACAGCTCGACCGGTCGATACTGACGGCCCGAGAAGATGAGCGAATTCGAGTCGAACTCCTTCGCCACGCGAACGTTCAGAAGGTTCACGTTGCCCTCGTTGAACACCGAAAACGGGTCGAACATCTTCATCGCGCCGGTGCGGTAGATGCTGTTCCATGGGCTGAACTGCGTCACTGGATCCCACGGCGCGCGGGGACCGAAGCCCAGGCCGCCGTTGAATCCGCCGCCTGCAGGCAGCGAGCTCAGATCGACAGTCGGCGTTCCGACGGTCAGACGTTCGTCGACAGCGACGCCCAGACCGAGCCCGATGGTCCTGTACGGCTCCACGTTGCCCGGGTCACGACCGGTGCGGCCTGCGTCGACGTACACGGTCTGCGACCCGTAGTAACCGCTGTTGCTTGGCGGCTGACCTCTGTTGCTTGGCGGCTGGTAGCGCGGCACGTTCAGGTCGATGTCGAAGTCCGTCCGGGCGAGCACGCGGGTCATTTGCCTGTCGTAACCAAGGTTCGGGTCTGCGGTCCGGTAGTTCGTTTCGTCGATCGAGGCGATCGCCGGCGGGACCAGTTCAACGCCGATGAACTGCGGATTGTCTACTCGGCCGAACGCCTGTTTCGTGACGACGATGCGGTCTCGATTGACGTCCGGGTAATCAAGGCTGGAGTTCGGAACGAAGATCGGATAGTCCTCGAAAGACGGATACACTGCGCCGACGTTGTCCGTGAGCGGTTTCCAGACCCCGCCGTCCGCGCTGCCATCCGGTATCCAAGCAACGTCCGCAGCCGAGAACCGAATACCTGAGAGGCCGCGGCTCCGACCGTAAATGAGGCGCATCAAACTGCGGTCCAACACCAGCATTCTCGTAACGCCCGTGGTTCCGTGCGCGACGTTGCCAAACTGCGAACTCAGGCTCGGTCCGACCGCCGTGAACGGCTCGATAGCGTTGCCCTGATCATTGCTGACATTGCCGTTGCCCTGCACCATCGGATGGAACACGTCTGTGGTATTGCCCACGCTGCTCGCCACCGTGAAGCCGTCGTTTTCGAGGAACACGATCCCGATCGGGTTGGCGAGCTTTATCGGAATCTCCCGAGCTGCGCCTCGCTGCCTGCTGGAACCCGCCAGGATCGCCCTGGCCCGCAGCGTATTGTCCCCCGGCACGAGTCCGCCCGATCCAGTTGGGAGCATCGGGAACGCGCCCAGCATGAACTTCTCCTGGAATTGCTGCGTTGGGCCGTCCGGAATGAACCTCACCTGGATTTGGCGCCTCGTCGAAGCGCGCCGACCGCCCGAGAGCTGAATCTCGATGTTGTAGTTCGAGTTTGCTCCGAAAAGTTCAGGCAGATCGTAGATCAGAACGTAGAGCGCTTCGCCAAACTCAAAGCTCCGGCGCAGCGCGGCCTGAGTGGAGGCTGCCGACGTCAGGTCGCTGTACTTCAAGGTCCCGTCTTGCAGGCCCGCCAGTAGGCTATCGTAGGCGTCCGGCACCAGCAGTATGAAGCTGGCCTGGAGCATGATGTTGTCCAAATCCCGATCGTTCGGGTTGTTGATGTCGGTATCCCGGAAAATAGGCTGGTCGCCCCGAGTGATTATCTGGTTGTTCCCCAGCACCGGGTCAAAGTTGAATGCATAAAGCAGGCCCGCCGAATCTGCGACGTACAGCCATGAATGGATCTCGCCGGGCGCCTTGCCGCCGGAGGCGACCGAACCGATCTGCTCATCACCGTCGAGCGTAACGCCCCAAAATTGATGTCGCAGGGCCCGGTTGATGCTGCCGTCGGCCGGGAACGACGCGATGTGGCCGTCGACGGTCGGAACCAGGATGACCGGCGTGTTGAGCGCCAGAAGGCCGGCGTTGTTGTAGACCGTCTGGTGGGTGAAGAGCAGCGAGCTAGTCGCTGCAGAGCCAAGCTCCGTCGTCTCCCACTGGAACGCGCCCGTCAAAGCGTTGAACGACACGAAACGACCTTTGTCGTCCATGGCGAACACCGCGCTGATTTTTTCGAAAGGACCGCCGCCAGTCATGAGCGAGCGATCGACGACGGCAGGGCTCGATGGCCCGTACCGACCGTGCGAACCGGAAACGGTGCCGGTCGAGAACCATACAACGAGTCCGGTCACCTCGTCGATCGCGAACATCGTGCCGTTCGGCGAACCGTCGGAATCCGGCGCGCCGAAGTACACGTTTCCGAACGCTACTGCCGGCGCCATCGTGATCGGGCCTAGCACCGTCGCCGGCGGATACTGCCAACGCACCGTCGTCGACTTGGTCGCTGGCGTTCCGGCTGCGTCGAGCGCGAAGATTCGTCCTTGCGTCGTCGGAACGTAGATGGTAGGCGTTCCGCCGCCGGGGCCGAACGAGATCGATCCTGCGATCGGTCCGAGCAGGCTTGCGGATCGCGGCGCAGCCGGGAACAGAGGGTTGTAGTCGTCCGGATAAGTCCAGACTCTTCGCGTTGTGCCGTCGCCTCGGCCGGTCAGCTCCAGGCAGTACACGCGGCCGTTCTTCGTGCCGATGTAGAGGAAGTCCTGACCGCCGACGTTGGCTACCAGCGCCGAGCTGATGTCGAAACCGGTCGGCATCTCTGCCATGCCGTCCTTGCCATCCTCGCCCGCGACGTGGTTCGGGTCGGGGAACACGTCCTCGCTCGGATAAGCCCAATACGTCCGCGGCGGGTCGGCCGTCACCGGATCGCCGTGGGCGTCGATGCAGTAGATCCGGCCGTTCTCCATCGCTATGATGAGCACGTCCCGGCTCACGACGGCACCGCCCGGCAGCCTGACGTCAGTCCGTACCTGAACCGAGGTCGAGCGCATCTGCAAGTCTGCGGTGCGCACAAACCTAACGGCGTCTGCGAAGACCTGCCGCCCCAGATCGCCGAGGACGTCCGAGTGGTTGACGACCCTCACGGACAGCCGCGTGGCCGTAGAGTGACTGTATCCGTCGGTCGGTTGATCCGGCAACGGAACCCAACCGCTGGCAATTGACTGGTTGAACTTGATCGTCTGCACAACGGCGCCGCCGCGCATGATCTCGTATTGCGCTTCGATCGCGAGCGCGGAGCCGTCGTCGAGGTCCGGCATCCAGACCCAAACGAAGTAGTTGTCCTCGGGCAAGTCCGGCTGGAACGTGACCGTGGAATTTGTCGCGCCGTTTGTCACCGGTGCGATGTAGTAATTGACACCTATGTAGTTCGCCAGGAGGGCGCCTACGAGGAATCCACCTACTGGAGCAACTCCACCGTTGAGGTTGTCCTGCTGGATCACCTGCAGCGACCTCGTCTTGCCGCCGGCGTTCAGAATCCAGTCGCGCTTATCGCTGGCATACCGGTCGAGCTCGACCTGCAGATCGCTGAACGGCCGACGCACGGGCCAGTCGAACACCCGGTTGCGCCTGCCCAATCCGGTCGGGTCGAAAACGTTGAGGCCGTTGTGCGCGTACGACGACAAGACACCCATCATGAACGTCTTGTTGAGCTGTCCGACCGTCGTCTCCTCGATCCTCGAAGCGTACACGCGCCGTTGCAGCTGCGCCGGTCCACCGCCCGGTGGATTCGCCGTCAGCTCACTGACGATCGGGGTCGCGGCGTACGATCCGCCGCGCGCTACGAGGTTCACGAGCTCAGCCGCATCGGCGTAGACCAGCTCATTGCCAGGATCGGCGAACGGGGCGTCGAGGAAATCACCGTTCGGGCCGCGCGGGGTCGTGTTATAGAGCCGCACTGCGATCTGGCCGCTGGAGTCTGCCGTAAACGTCGTGATGCCGGTCAGCAGGTCGTTGAGCCGGAGGAATCCGCCACCGTTTGTGAACGTGTCCACGATGATCGGGATCGGCCCGCCGACCACGCCCAGCACTTCGAACACGTAGAACTTCTGCGGGAACATGAGCTGCGTGACGAAGACGCTTGGATCGACGTCCGTCGGACCGATGGGAATGTTCACGAACAGCTCGTACTCTTGCCCAACTCCAACGCCGAAGAAGCGCCACTCGTAGTGTGCGGCGGTAAAGCCGGGCGACGCCAGCGTTGGTTGTGAAAAGCTGAGGCTGGGTACGGTCCGAGCAAAGACGTACGGCGGCAAGAGGATGTTGTTCGACAGGAAGTTGAACGCCAGTGGAACGTTGCCGACTCCGACTGCAGTCCAGTCTATCGGAGGCACCTCGAGCGTTCCAATCTCACCTGTGTCGAGCGTGACCCGGTTCGCCAGGATCGGATCCCACCAGCGCAAGAACGAGCGGCCAGCGTTGTTGTAGGACGACGGTGGCGTAAGAGGCGGGGTTGACGGGGCCAGGGTCGGCATGCCCGTTCTGTGGTGGTTGCCCCGAAATTGCCTGTAGTCCTGCGCCGACGCGAAAGACGCGATGATCAATCCCGCGCACGCTATTCCTACTACCGCAATGGTCTTACTGAGATATCTTCTCTTATACACAAGCACTTGCTCCATGTTATTGGCGCTCCGCGTACACAGGCCGCATGATTCCGCGTATGCCCAGCACTGGTGGCAGTTCGTATTTGATGCTCAACGAATTGAATCCGAGGTTTGGCCGTAGGACGTCGTAGCCCGGTTCGTTCCCAGTTCCGAGGATCCTTCCATCGAACAAGGCGACTTCGCCGTTGAACGTCGAGCCGTTGAACGTCAGCCCGACGTAGCCGTTGACGATCAGAACCTCGCCCGAGTCCAGCCGCCGGGAGTACATCGGTCTGAATTGGAGCGCGTTTCCATTCAACTGGACCAGATTGTACGGCCCCGCGGATCGCGGTCGCCGCACGCCGCGGTACGCCTCTGTGGGCAGCATCCAGTTCACTTCCCACTGATCGGGATTCGCCAAGTTCGGCTGGATGATCTCATACACTCCGGAAGCCTCCGAAACCATCACAGCCAGCCTCACGCCGAATACGGTCGGAATGACGCGCAGGGTCACGGACGACAGCCCGGCGATTTTGTGATTGGGCTCGGCGGCCTTGGGCGCCGACAGGAAGTCGTACAGCCCAGTTCCCGGGCCGGTCTCCACCAAGAACGCCCCTGCGGGGATCGCCGGCTTTGAAAAGTCGGTGATGACCAATGTGCTGGCGCCGTCATAAATGACGATTCCGCCGAAGCCGCTCGACACGTCCAGGTCCTGTGGAGAAGAATCGAGCCCAAACGTCGCCCTCCCCGGCTCGACGTTGCCGAACCCGAACGCTACGACCCGGCGCTTGCCGCCGAAACCGTCGTCAATGAACACGTCATCAATGCTGTTGTAGGCATACCGCTTGCCGGACAGCTCCTCAGGCGTGTGCCAGCGCAACATTCCCAGCGCGGTCTCGACGCCTCCCGGCCTCGTGCTGTTCGGATCAAAATACTGAACGGCACCGATCAGGCGTCCGGTGCCAGGGTTTAGCTCGTACCGATCTACCAATTCTACGATCCGATTGTTGCCCGCTTCTGCGATCAGCACGTGGCGCCATAACTCCAGCGGGCGAGCGTTCGAGAACGGATTGTCCGCAGGTACGACGCGAGAGGTGAACGTAAAGACGTCGCGCGGATCGCTGAGATCGAGCGATTCCGAGTCGCTCATGCCTTGCGGCACGAACTTTGGATCGATTTTGAATCTTGAAATGGTGCGCTGCTCGGTGCCAGCCGCATCGATCAAAGCGACTCGGTTGTTGCCAGAGTCAACGATCCAGAACCCGCCGTCCGGCGTCGGGTACAGCCTCGTCGGCCTCGATAGCCGAACGCCCGTGCTCGCAGCCGAGTTTGGCTGCACCAGACCGGCTGATACGGTTTGCGTGGCGCTCCACACCGGGTTCCCGGCCGCGTCGAACCGCGATACCCGGCCTTCGTCGACGACGACGAAGTCGGAGCGCGTAAATCCATGGACCCGCTGGTCGCTCGTTGCGGCAAGCGCGCCGTCGCCGACGGCAAGGTTGAGCACCCTCTCTTCCGGCAGCGCAGCCTGCAGCACGCGCACCCTCAGGTCGTCAATACTGCGGGCGCCCTGGAACTGTGGCCACAGCATCGCATCGGCTGCGATAAAGTCCCCAGGAGCCGCCGACCTCTTAACGAACGTCGAAAGTTGCTGATGCCACGGCCGGATCGAATTGGTGCGAAGGAACGGATCGCTCGGACTGATCTGCGCATCGAAGGCGTAGATCAGACCGTGCCGGCGGAACGGCGGCGTAAAGCCACTGGCGAAGATTGACGGGAGAATGCTGCTGCCGGCAAAGTAGAGCGTCTCGCCTGCGACGACTGGCGCCGTAACCGCTTCGAACCCGTTGAGCACTACGTACCACACCAATGGATCGAATCGACCGCGAGCAAAGCCGGGAAAGACCCGTCCGTTGACAGCCGGACTCTCCGGTTCGATGATCAGGTCCGTCTGTCCGGATCGCCGAATGATCACTGGGAGGCTCGAACTGATGGAGTCCGTGATGCGACCGCTGCTCGTGGTCATGGCGTTCTTCAAAATGACCCGCCGCCGATTCGTGTTCGGGATCGGCTCTGTCGTGAACTGGCCGCGCCTCATCACGCTGAACTGTGTCGGCGCCAACTTATTCGTGCTGCGCGAGATGTCCGGCTGCACGAGCGTAAAGTCGGCGGAGCCTTCGATTTCGAATTCCAGCGGCCCCGGATTCGCTTCAAAAGCGAACAGAACGCTAGCGTCGATAAAGGCCGCAGACGATATGCCGAACCGCTTGCCGCCGGCTGCGACACAGTACACCGTGTCGCCGACGACCGATGGACCGCCTACGAACCTGAGATTCCAGATCGATGACCCCAAGAACGGAAAGTCGATGAGCAGCTCGTCCTCGTCGGTGACCGCGCCGGGCCAATTTATCGAGTCTGTCGTACCGCTGCTGTTGTTGAGCTGGAACGTCATCTGGTCGTAGAGGTCGTAGCGGTATACGAGCCTGAACTGGCCTCGGCCCTCTTCGCGCAGGTTGAACAGCGTTCCGCCGATCCCTCGCGGATCAGGGGATGCCGTGACGACGTACAGGTTGCCGGTTGATCCAAGAGCGACGTTGCCTTGAATTCGCCTTCGCCCGGAGCCAGCGGTAATCAGTGTGTCGGGGAACTGCAGCTTTCCGCGGACGAACTTGTCTGCAGGCACGCCGCCCAATCCGGTCGAAATCCCTCCCCAATCGATCGTGTAATCGACTCGCCACCCGACGTCGTCGTTCGGGTTGCCAGGCGTGATCGTGCCGTCCCAGTCCCAGGCCGTAGTCGAAATTCCGATGTCGATCTCGCCGTTTGTTCCCGGATCGGTGAGCGTGCCGTTCAGATTGTCCTCCATCTCGGCCAGGGTAAACGGGTCGCCGTTCGGCTTGAGTATCGTAATCTTGATGCCCAGGGAGCTGTTCGACCCGGCGAACAACACCGGGAGGCCGTTCCTGCTGGCGCGCGTTGTAATACGAAGAATGCCCGGGTTGACGAGCCGGGCGCGAATCGGTCGCTCGCCGCGGGCGCCGAACCAGATGCTCGCCACGGCCGCGGGCTGAGGCGTTCCAACGACCGTCGGCTCCATCGGCAGGTACACGACGCGATCGAGTCCGCTCGAGTTGTCCTGGATCGGTATGTAGCCGACCGTCGGGCTCGCGCCTGCCGGCTGCAGCGCTCCAGTTCCCTTGATCACCCACTCTGTGGCATCCGTGAAGAGCGGGATCGCCGTATTCAAGTCGATCGCGCGGATGCGGCCGTTTCCGTCCGACGCGCGAGTGTCGTGGACGAACGCGACGCCCTCGTGGAACGTCGGCGCGTGCGGCCCTGAAGCGGAGCCGTCCGAAAACTCGCCGTTCGGTGGGAGTATCTTCTCGACCGACTGTACCTCCGAGCCCTCCGGGGTCTCGAGGTCGAAAATGTGTACGGTGCCACCGTTGTCGACGACCCAAATCTGGTTGATCGCCAACAAGTTCTTACGATCCGGATTGACGAGCGACGTGTTGGTGACTTCAACCACCGCAGGCGATGACAGCCTGCCCAGGTCTACGCTCCGCCAGATCAGATCGGCGCCGGACCCTGCCAAGTCGGGCTCACCGTCGTCCGGATCGCCGTCGCCGTCGATATCTCTATCCGGCTGGGCGTCGAATACGGTTACGCGACCACCGATCGATGTGATCAGATACCCTTTGAACAGCGCGGGCGGCTTGTCTCTCTCTATCGCGCCCAACGAGACGTTGAATCGCTCCAGCAGTGGCGCTCGAACGTTGGATCCGCTGCTGCTCGACTTGCGCGATCCAGCTCCCGGCATCGCATAACTCGTGTTCAGCGACAGCAGGTTAACGACGAACTTCGCCGCAGCCGTGAACTGTGGATCGACGACCGGTTCAAGGCCAGCGAACCCCCTGTTGACCTGCGGCACGGCCGGCGGAGGGGCGTTCCTATTGAATCCTCTGTTGAGGGTCGCCGACACGCCGCGGGACGTCACGACGATATAGCCGTCGCCGAGCCGCCCCGAGCTGATCGTGTTGCCGTCGACGTTTGCTGCGACCGGCTCTAGCCGCCGCGAGTCCGGCTCGATCCACGACAGCAGTCTTGCGACCTTCCACTTGGCTAGGTTTACACGCAACGTGACAACGCCGGAAAGCGCGAACGCGTAGTCCATGCGCCTCACGTCGTTGACCGACAGCAGATTTGGTCGGCGAAGCAGCGGGTGCGCGGGGTTGATCTGGATCGGAGCGTTCGAGACCATCCAGTCGAACCCGTACGGGATTCCGTTGGCGAGATCGAGCCCGATGGACGCGTCGTTGATCAGGTCCACCCACAGGATGCCGCCCTGATCGATGTAGTTGCGGAGCTTCTCGCGCTCAATGCTGTTCAGGGAGAGCGTTCCGTTGAGGCTTAGAGAGAGCACGTCGAACCGAGCCATGGTCTCTTGGCCGACCGTCGTCAGCGACACTTCCCAATACGAGGCGTCGCGCTTGCTGATCCTCGACCCGACCGGCGGAACGAAGCCCGCGCCAGGGCGGTTCCTCCACCGCTGCCACATGTCGGCGGTCATCGACGACTGGCCCATCGGGCTGTCGAACGTCCAGCCCGCAGGCTTCACCGACGAATCGGAGTCAATGTTGAACCATATGTGCGGTGCGGGGTTCGCCGGCACGCTCGGATTTCCGATGCGCTGGCTTTCGATGAGCAGCACACCGGCGTTTACAGTCGTCCTGCGATGGGCGTAGGAAAGCGGCTGCGCGAGCGCAACGACGGCAGCAACCGCCAAAAGACATGTGATCGTAAGTCGTACTAGTTTCACGGATTTACCTCGTCGCCGAAGAACACAAGAGTCGGGCTGACCGGCAGTCTGGGTGTAGCGGAAAGCGCCCAGCCGTTGCCGTCCACTCGCATCGGATTCGCCCCGTCCGCCGAACCCGTCGCAAAGGTCGGGTCGAAGACGAGAGTGAAGTTCGGCACCGCGTTCTCTGCGGCCAAATTGTATAGCGCCGGAACGTGCTGCCAAGGAATCAACCGGCCTGTACCGCCGATCTCGCGGGGGATCCAACCCCACTTCTGCAGCCATTGCGACTGGTGCGCGATCGGCGCCGGCACGTTTTGGCTGATCGCGCCAATGATCGCCACTCTAACGTCCAGCGGTTCTGCGAAGAACGGGACAGAAGGCGTGTTGCCGAACAGCTCGAATCTCTGGCGCTGCGCTTGGTCGAGGTTCGTCGCGCTTACCCACGCGTTGAACTGCTCGCGCGAATCGTCCGAGTTCATGTTGAACCAGTTGCCGGGGATGACGTAGAACGAGCCTTCTTGCGCGTACATCGCGGCCTCGATTCGCACGTCGTAAGGAGCGATCGCAAACCGTGCCGCAAGGTAGTTTTTCGGCGGCAGCGGTCCGACCGAGTCCAACCTGATCCTCAACTTCGTGTCGTCCATCAGCGCCAGTGCGTAGTCTCCTTCGGGGTTGCCGCCCGGTGGCACGAGCGTTCGCCTGCCTGCGCCGATAGACCAGGTGCCCGGCCTGACCAGCGGGTGACCAACGGTCTCGAATTTCGGATAGGCGTTGATGGCTGGATTGCCCAGCCCGTAGATCGGAATGTTCCGCCCAGGCGTGAAGTACGGATCGGCGGCGTTGTAAGTGATCGTTCCCGCGCTTGCAAAATCGAGCTGCCGGCTGAAAAAGTATGATGCGAGAGTGCCGAGCGTCGGACCGACGTCCATCGAAGTGAAGGCTGGACCGTTGTCGTCAGCCGAGTTCGCGACCAGCAGCTCCGACTCGAACGCTGGACCGACGGCGTTCGCGCCTGCCCATTCGGCGTATCGCAGAGCGTACGGAACCCAGGTGATCGGATTGAAAGGATTGATTCCCCCGTTGCTGGGATCCGGATCCGGCCCATAGAGGAACTGCGCTTGCAGCGTGATGCTGGTCGGGCCGCCCCAGTCGAGCTCGATCGGATTCGGAGTATCGGGAAGCGCGTCGGCGTTCTTGGGCTTCGGATCTTCGCCCGGCCCCGGCGCGAAGAACTGCGTAGTGTTGACCGTGATGTAGTCCCGCGCGATCAGGCTGATCGCGGAACGGCTCGGGGTCGAGAGCATCGCGCCAAACTCTGTGATCAGACCCTTCGTGATGCTGCCCTCGACGTAAATGGTGCCGCCTGAAACGACCGTTAGCTGGATGTTCGTGGGTATCACGCCGCGAACGCGCGCGTCGCCCTCAAAGTAGACGACCCCGTTGAACGGAAGCCCGTTGTTCAAGAAATCACCGTTCGAAAGCGACGCCGCAGGCTGATTCGCAAGCGTCGGATGCTGGATCGAGTTGAGGGTCCAGACTTGGCCGCCGATGTCCCGTAGCCTGTATCGAATCGTCGAGAGGCCGGTCGAAGCGCCATTGGCCGGGTCGCGCCAGAACCGTCGCCGGCTCCGGCTGTCCCGCACGATTTCAAATCCGTCGTGCCGCAGCTTCAGGTATGCGCCGATCGGCCGGTAGAACGGCCCTTGCCAGCCTAACGAATTGGCGTTGTTCGGATTCATCCAGTCGTTCGGCAGCGACCGCATGGCGCCGAGCGCTTCTCTCTCATCTTCAGTCGAGACGTTGCCTCGCTCCGGCGAATCGACGTAGACGCCCTCGCCAAAACCCCAGCGCCCTAGGTTGAAGCCGTTGATGACCCGCCCCGAATCGCGCGAACTCAGCAGGAACCGGTCAGCGCCGCCCTGCGGATCTTCCAAATCCATCAGCGGCGGCTCAATGTACGTGATTCCGCGCGGGTACCCCATCGCGTCGGGCTGCTGTACGCCGTCGACGAACACCCTGCCGTAAGTGCTGAACGACGGGTTTCTGCTGTCGAGCGCCGTACCCGTGATCGATATCGGCACTGTGACCGTCGACGGATTCCCGCCCCAGTCGCTCAGCCAGAGGTCGGTCCCGGCGTCGTAGTACGACCTGGACAGTTCGAGGTTCGAGGCGTCGTTGGCCGCGCTCACGTTCCCGTGAATCTGGAACGCCTCACCGAGGAAGGCGTTGAGGTGGACTTGCACGTCGCCGTGAATCCTCAGCGACATATTGCTGTGGAACCCGCCTTGACCTGGCGTGAACAGCCAGGATCTTCCTCTGCCCGCGTTCGGCTCGGGGTAAGAGATGCCGATCTCCACCGCCACGCGAACCGGACTGCCGGCGAAGTACGCGCCAACCGAAACGGCGGAGTCGAACGATCCGCCGCCGCCAGCGGTCGGCCAGCCGAAATCTGCCGGGCGCGCGACGTGGTTCAGATCCGTGATGAACATCGCGTAGTTGTTGATCCCGGTCGTCGCGAACGCCACCATCTTGCGGGATGCGGTGATCTGCGAATCAATGTGCCGAACGCGGCCAAGGGAGTTGGCCAGGTCATCTGCGTCCTTGTAGTTCTGAACCTTGACCGCCTCGCGAGCCAGACGCGTCGGATCGATCTTGCCTCCCGTCAGCAGCCGCCCCGCTCGACCGACGGATTCGATGACTAGGTAGCTGCGCGTCTTGCCGGACTGCCTCAGGCCCCCCGTCGGCGTGGCGAACGCATTGTAATTGCTTGGCGCGTACCGTACGCGCAAGAGAACGCGACCGCGCTCAAAGAACACCCGGGTGTACGGGCCAAGGCCGTCCGGGCCACCGCGATCCACGAGAGCGTCGTTCGTTCCGGGAAACATCAAGCCGGAGCCCGGTCGCAGATACATCGCATCCGGATCCTTGGTAAAGCCCGCAGGCGAGACGCTGAACGGCGGGGTCGGGGCTGGGCGCCAGTCGGCTCCTAGAACTGAGTGCAGCAGCTGGTAGTGCGCGTACCGCGCCCCGGCTTCCGCCAGATCGTTCGCCACAGTTCGGCGCTGGCTTGAGCTAGAGCGGCTCATAGACTGCGCGATGATGGCTGCGAAGGCGCCGCCCAGAATGAGCAGCACGCCGAGGACGATGATCGCGATGATCAACGTTTGGCCGTTGTTGCGGCCGATCCACTCCGTTCTTCTAGTACGCATCTTCCTCATCAGGCTGTCCTATCGGATGAAGTTCCTCACGACGGCGGAGCCTTTCAGCGTCACCACCTGGTTGTTCGGCATGCTCGTCAGCGGGAACGTCTTGACCGTCAGCACGACCTCCAACAACTCCGACGAGTCGTAATCGACGGCGATGACGTCGTTCTGCTCGTTGAATTGGAAGCGATACGTGACGAATATGTTCCCTTCCGGAATCGGTTCGCCGAACCGGGAGTTGAACTCAACGTAGCCTGCTCTGAACTGCGGCTGGACGATCGCCGAGATCAAGTTGTTGGGATCGTAGAACGACGGGTCGTGGATTGCAGGCGGCGCCGGGATGCCAATGCCGGCGTAGTCCGGATCGGGCTGATCGACGTAATTGATGAAGTACTCGTTCGGTCCGACGGGGCGCTGCGTCGTTCTCACGTAGCGAATCAGACGACCGTAGTTCGGGCCTGCGCCTTGATCCGGGCCGATCACGACCTCGGAGCCGGGTTGCACGTAGGCGCGCCTGAACCCGGACCCGCCCGTCGCGTACGGCGTCTTGTTCAGTGGGCTGGGCGTGCCGTCGGACTGTGGAACCGTTCCGAGCAGGACGAACCGTTTCACGTAACGGGATCGGTCCAGCCCGGGCATCAGAATCGCCCAGTCCCGCCAAAGTTTGCCGAAGCGTTCGTTGATCTTCGTGTAATCGGTCCACGCCCCGACTGAGAACATCGGATCGTTCGGCGTGACCGCGAGGCCCGTTCCGATTCCAACCGGGCTCCCGCCGAACGGATCGACGGTCGGCACGTTCTCGTTGTATCCGACGCCAAGCTGCCCTACTTCGCGGATATCGAAACTGGCGATGACGCGACCGGCCCTGGCGTTCGGGAACACGGGCACGAAGAGATCCGGCACGGCAGGCTCGACGATCGTCAGCCACGCGCTGCGGGCGTTCGCGGCGTCGACTGCGGCCGAGAATCCGCCCGGCAGACCGGACTCCAAAAACCGATTGTAGAGCGAGTAGTCGAAGACCTCAAGTCCGCCTGCGAGATCGCTCACGCCGGACGTCGGGTCGTACGCATAGAGGCTGAAGCCGAGCACGTTACCGGCGAGGTCGAGCCGCGGGCGGCCGACCATGTACGGCGTGTTCAGAGCGCGTCCGCCGGAACCCCAGGAGCGCCTGACCTGGCCTGCCGTCCGCTGGCCAGCTCCGTACCCCCAGGCCGTCGGATAGTCGCTGGGCCATATGCGCATCAGGAGGTTTGACCAAGCACCGTACTCCGTTCGGTACGTGTCAGCCCCGAGCTTCACTGCGTTGTCGGTCTCTTCGCCGACCCTGGCGGACACTTCACCCAGCGCTGCTTCGCTCGCGACCCGAGTCGGCTGGATTCTGATCAGCGGCGTGACGCGCGGCACGTTGTTGTCGTAGAACGCTTTGCCGTTTCGCCGATCATATTCGACGTTGATCATGTCGTACCGGCTCACTTCCGTTACGATCGTGGCGTTCTGGGTCCAGTACTGAACCAGCTTAGCCTTATCCTCTCCGACAGGTGTCAGGTTCGGCTGCCTGGGACCAATCGAAGGGTCGTAGTCGACGCCCGGCATCATCGTGAAGAACGCCGGATCGTCATAAATCGGGTCGCGGCTCAGGTCGGCGGGATCGGACGGGACGAAGGCGCGCGTATTGACCTCGAATCGGTTGTTGGCCGTCGAGAACACGAACGGCTGCACCTCGCCGCGGTACAGCACAAAGAGGTTGTCGCGGTCCGAGTTCCGCTTCATGAGCAGTCCGTCGTAAGGGTTGTTGTACGATTCGGCGCGGTCGGGCAGTCCGTCCCTGTCCGTGTCGGACAGCGGCCTCGCTAGGCCGATGAAGTACCGCACCATCGTGAGGCCGCGCGCCACGGGCAGGTTCACCTGTCCGATCGGCGTCGGCGTGGTCGGGTCTTCCATTCCGGTCCCTGGGTTGATGTACGCCCCGCTCGGTCCGCGCAGCGGTTCGCCGAGGGCCGCCCTGTAGAAGTCCAGCTTCGTTGCGCTCATCAGCAAGGTCTCAGGAAAACCGTCAGAACCGGGAACGACGACGTACTGAGACCCGCGCGTACCGCTGTTGTCCCGCACTGCTACCGCGTTGCCGATCTCCTTCTCCATCATCGAGATCACGTCGGAAGCGCGACGTTGGGCATTCGCGTACCCTTGCGCCGCCCGCGTGATGTTGAAGCTGTGGATCATCGGGATCGCGATGATCGTGAGCAGCATCGTTGAAATCGCCATGACGACGATCAGCTCGATCAGCGTGAAAGCTCTTCGACGGTACATCATCCTACTTGGCACCGCCCACTGCAAAACTATCCGTCTTCATGCGGCGCCAGCTTCTCATCCAGACCTCGAGCCTCCTGAAGTTCGCCTCGGGGTCGGTGCCTAGAACAAAGCTGGCCGGATTCCAAAGAACGCGAACGGTCATGGACGCGCCCCGCACTCGCCGGACCGCGTATCCGCGCGAATAATCGAACACCGCTCCCGGCGCTCGCGCCGAAAGGTCGGCGTACGCGAGCTGCGTCCCGCCGACGTTCTGGATACCGTCGATCTGAAACTCCTGATCACGGAAAACGCGCGGCCCGAAGCCCTGGTTGTACCAAATCTCTCCGACCAGCACCTTGTGGCCGCGATCGGCCAGCGGGAAGTACAGCCTGTCGGGGTCGCCGATCGGGACGTTGCCGGCGTCGAGCCGGGAAGCGCCGATATAGCACTCGGCGATCTGCAGGCCGTTGCTGGCGAGAAGCCCTGTGATCCTATACTCGCTGGCGGCCTTGTACGGCTGCACCGCCCACTCTCCGCGCGCGAGATACAGGGCGCGGAGGGCGCGGCCACCGATGTCCGCCACGAACACAGGCGCACTCCACGGGAACAGCGGGTCGTTGGTCGGGAAGCTCATGTACGCGCTCAGGCCGTTGCCCGTGCTGGGATCGACGATCCCGTCCACATCGCGGAACGTGATGAAGCCGTTCGTCTTGTCGACGTAGTAGCCGCTTTCGTTGGCGCCCGTCGACGTGTGGTTGCCGAGCACTACTGCGCCGGTCGTCAGGTCGACGACTACAAAGTCGTCGTCGCGGACGGTCACCGAAGCGCCGCTCGGGTCGAGCACCGGAACGGCCAGGCCGATCCCGGTGTGCTGACGGCCGTCGGGGCCGGGCGAGGTCAGCGACTTGATGCTGGGGCGCAGAAGCTTGAGCGAGTACGGCGCTCCGCGCGGCGCTCTGAACTCATCCCGCAGGATGCGCCAGTCGAAAACCGTGTAGTCGAGGTTCACCTGAAGCGGCTTCAGTTGGCCGCGCTCGTTCCTCACCTTGAACTGGAACGCCCTCGGATTGACGAGGATCGAGCCGAGGTTCGAGCTCACCACCTTGTACTCGTACGGGTTTGATGGGTTGAACGCGTTCGCAACCGGAATCTCGCTGAACAGGCGCTGAACCCGCAGGGAGTTCGCATCGACGCCCAAGTAGTTGCCGGGCGCGTACAGGTTTCGACCGTAAATGTCCACCTGACCGATCAGCTCCGGCACGGAGATCACGATGTAGTTGCCCGCCATGCCGGCAAACGGCGGAAGGGCCGCCGGATCTAGCAGAACAGTGATGATCGTGCTGTACTCATCGGTGTTGCCACCGCTGTCGTAGAAAAAACTAAGCTGGAAGCGAAGGTCGATGACCGACAAGCCCGATACCCATATCTGGTCGAAACCAGGGAACGGATCGCCGGAATCGGTAAGGCTCGCGGGAACGAAGTAGAAGCGCGTGGACGAGGGCGTCCTGAACGTCGAGGGTATGCCTCGCAACCGGTTGCCCGTTCTGCGCGAGAACCTATTGCCGTACGCCTGCAGCACACCGGGCTCACCGACGCCGTTGGGCGTCGGGAAGAAGTAGAACGGCGCGAACATCATATCGATGATCGAACCGTACAGAGAAGAGCCCACCTGGCGCGGAGAGGTCACCGGATGCGACTCGCCGAAAACCCGCGAGAACCTGTTCGAGCCGCTGATCTTCTCCCAGGAGCCGATATTGTCGACGCCGCCGTTCAGGAAGATGTCGCCGTTCTGATCGAGGAATCCCGGCGCCGGGTCAGGGTCCTTGTCGGCCATCAGCTCTGAGAAGGGACGGTTCGGGTCTAAGATGATAAAGCTTCCGGCGTTCGTGGTCACATACGTAACCGGCGCGATGTACTCTGGCAATTGCCCCGGCTTGGCTTGCATCCTCTGGACTTCAGCTCTGCCTATGGCTGCAGCAGCCTGCACGCCGCCCGTGTGGCGCAGCGCGGTCAGGCCTGGCGGGAAAATCTGGATCATCGCCAGAATGCCGACGAGGAACACGACGATAACCGTCAGTGTCTCGATCAGGGTTGAGCCGTGTCGCCTGCTGGTCCGCTTCATTTCGCTGTCCGGGAGCCTTGCCGTTGCGATGCGCGTCGCGGGGCGGTTAAGGGGTGACCCTCCACGACCTGTCGTGAACGTCGCGCGAACTGAACGACTTGGCGGAGCCGCCGACGAACAGCATGATGTCTCGGTTTCCGTTCTTCGGCGTCCCGCCCTCCCAGGACCTAAAATACGTGTTCCAAGTAATGACCGTATCGTCCGGCGGATTCGCGTAGCCCATCTGGCGCGGGTCGTCGACCAGGTCGCCGTTCTGCTGCAGCGCGAACTTGGTCCAGAAAAGCGTGTACCTCAACTCGATCCGAATGCCGCCGTCGAGCAACGGCACGTCGGTCACGTCGTATCCGCTGACGCGGTAGAACTGCGCCGCCACCAGCGGGTCGCCCGTGACCCCACCGCCAGGAAGGACGAATCCGTCCAGCGGGCCGTACGCCTGCCTCGCGTCTTCATGGTCGTCGGCGCCGTCGATCAATCCGTCGCCGTTGAAGTCGCCGATCGGCGCCGTGCCGGGCTTGCGAGAATCCTGGTTCGGATAGACGGCAATCGTTATCTCCAGCGAGTTGTACCGATTGTAAGCGGGCTTGAAAGTGGAGAGCGAACCGACTCGGCTCTTGTACAAATAGCTGTTGATCTGGTTGGCGGGAATCGGATTGCCCGCGTTCGGCCCCGTCATGTAGTACGAGACGTACCCGAGCAGCGCCGGCGGATAAGCACCGTGATCGACGTAGTAGAGCTGCACCGCCGAGCGCAGGGTGTTCATCGACGATATGTCCTCGTGCCGATACGCGGAGTCCTTCGCCCGCCCAAAAACAGGCACGATTATTGCGGCCAGTATCGCGATGATCGCGATGACCACGAGCAGCTCAATCAGGGTAAATCCAACCCGTCGCCTCATATGTCGTCACTCCGGTGCAAATACATTGACTTTGATCCACTCCAACATGTTCCATTCTTTTTTACTCGATGCCCATGAAAGCCATGTACCGGCTCCACAGCGCCCAGAGCGGGCTGGCGGCCAACATGACGATCAACGCCCCTGCCGCCAAGTACGGCCCGAATGGAATCATCGTCAATTCTACTACAGGATCCTCCTCAAACTCCTCATATGCGTAGGGGTTTTCGCCGAACCACCATTCGTACACCTTCGGGAACGCCAGCCCAACCACGTCCATGGCCAAGAGGTAGCCCACTCCGCACTTGGCCAGCGAGCCTATAGACTCGACGAAGATAAAGTCCGGCGCCTCGCCGTTTTCCAGAATCTCCTTGCACCCGGTCCGTATGGAATCCAGCTCCTCCATCCGAGCTTTCGCCTCGGATCGAACCCTTTTTGCAAGCTCAGAGCCTGACAACGACGGTTCGTCAACCAAATGGCTTGGAACGTTAACGCCTATCACCGCTAGGGCCGCGGCCACAAATCCCCGGTCTGTCATCGGTTCGTCGACGGTCAGTTTGAAGCTGAAGTCTGAATCGTCCTTGGCCTGGGCGATCTTTTGACTCTGGTCTGCTAGTACGGTGACCGACGAAATCGAACGGTCGCCGGATGTGCGCAGCCCTATTCCGATCGAGTCCAAGGCGCGATTAGCCGTTTCAATCTGCTCCTCGACCGCCGCTCGGTCAACCCCTTCGCCGACGGTCACACTGATCGCACGGTCTGGAAGAAGTCCCAGCAGCTTGGCCGCAGCCTCCAAGTCTCCCTCCTTCATGGCGTTCTCGAACCCCTTCAGCAACGTGAAAAGCCATGCGGACAAATCTCCGTTGAACCGACACTCGAAGGCGTCGTCGCTGAGAAATATGGCGACGTCCTGATTCGCGCCGAAACAGCCAGCGAGCTCCTTCATGCCGCTGAGAGAGCCCTGCAACCGTCTTCGCTGAAGCCAGGTCACGCCGCTAGAGCCTTCAAGCAACTGGTTGATCCGCGACTCGGCTTTCGACAGCGAGCTTTGGGCGGCGTTTGAATTCTTGTTCAGCTTCTCGAGTCTCAGTTGTCGCATCAGCCGCAAGAGCTGTGCGTCGCCGATCGTGTTGACAAGGACCTCGCGCCCACCGTCGCGATGCCTAAGGCGCCGGACCAGCAGAATCACTACCCCGATGACCGCTCCAAGCACGATCGCGACCGCAAAGCTCATCACTGCAGCACCTGGCAGGAGAACGGCGCCGATCCCACGCGCCATCTTGATGTCGCCGTGCCCCATCGCGTCCTTGCGGAACAGCAGCCTGCCCAAGAAGGCGATTCCCCAAAGAACGCCCCATCCGAACAGCGCGCCGACAAGGCTGCTGGGGACGCCCCACATCCAACCGCTCGGTTCACGGAGCACTATCAGCGCGACATTGAGCCCGAAGCCGAGGAACAGGAGAAAGGCGTTGATCTGATCGGGAATGATGTAATGGGCTAAATCGGTGAAGATCGCGGCGACGAGCGCGGCCGCGAACAGCGCGTATGCGATCGCGTGCGCCGCCCCCAGACTTACGGAGACGCGGTCTGGGTTGAGGACGTCCGTCGCGACTACTAGGTGCTGGTACCAAATGATCGCCCAGAGCGAAGCGACGCACAGCTCGACCCAAAAGTATCGGGACGAGACCTTGGCTTTGCAGTGTCTGCACCGCCCGCGCAGGAACAGCCAGCTCAACAGCGGGACGAGGTCCAGCGCCGTCAAGCGGTGGTCGCAGGACGGACAGAAGCTGTGCGCTGGGTTGGACAGGGAAATCCCTCTTGGCAGTCGGTAGATGACAACGTTGACGAACGATCCGATAAACGCTCCGATACCGAACCCTGCCACCCAAGTCCAATCAGGAAACATCTGCAGCTATCCTCCACCAAGCGCAAGAAACCGCGGACCCGACATACAGCGAGGCCCGGCGAGATTTTCCGCGCCGAGCCTCAAGACGGAGTTCGCGGGTCCTACGTTTCGGAGAACCCGTCCATTGACATATGTTCAATGATCTTGATCAGCGGCAGGAACATTGAGATAACGATGAACCCTACGATGAAGCCAAGGATCACGATCATGATCGGCTCGAGCGCAGCGGTGAGCGACTGGAGGGTCGCCTCGACCTCGGACTCGTAAAAGTCCGCGATCTTCTGTAGCATGAAGTCGAGCGAGCCCGACTCTTCTCCGACCCCGATCATGTGCACGACCATGGGCGGGAACATCTTTGAATCTTCGAGCGGGTCGCCGATGCGGTCTCCCTCTCTGATCCTTGCGCGCGCATCCAGCACTGCGTCGGCCATGATCGAGTTGCCGACTACGCCCGATACCGTTTCCATCGCCTGCAAGATCGGCACGCCCGAAGTGAGCAGCGTTCCCATCGTTCGGCTGAACCGCGCCAGGCAAACTTTCTGGTGCAGTTTGCCGAATACGGGCACGTGCAGTTTGATTCGATCCGCTACCCGGCGGCCAAAGCGAGTGCCTGTGAACAGCTTCCAGGCGACAATCACTGCCCCGATCACCAGCAGGATCATAATGCCGTTGTGTCGAATGTTGTCCGAAAGGTTGACGAGGAACTGAGTGGGTTTCGGGAAGTCCTCTGGTTTCAAACCGATTTCCTCGAACAGCTGGGCGAACTCGGGAACGATCCTAATGACCAGGAACCCCACGATTAGGATAGCTGCGATCAGCACCAAAACCGGATAGGTCATGGCGGCCTTTATCTTTCGGCGAAGCTCGACGTCCTTTTCCAGGAACGTTGACAGTCGTTGCAACGACTCCTCGAGGACGCCACCGACTTCGCCGGCCCGGATGAGACCGATAAACAGGTTGTTGAACGTTCTAGGGTGTCGCTGCATGCCTCGCGAAAGGCTCTCGCCACCCTCGACTCTTTCGCCGATGTCGAGCAGGATCTTCTTCAGCTTTGGATCCTCCGTCTGGCGCCCGAGCACATCAAGGCATCGCACAAGCGACACGCCGGCGTCGACCATCGTGGAGAACTGACGGCAGAACACCGAGAGATGCGTAAGCCTGACTTTGCCAAAGCCGCGCGATACCGCCCTGCCGCGCTTCTTGATCATCGTGACTTCGATGATCTCGAGGCCTTGCTCTTCGAACCGCTTCCTCAGTCTGTCTTCGCTTTCTGCTTCTGTGGTGCCTTTCTGAGTCGCACCGTTCGGATCTTTGAATGTGTAGCTGTAAACGGGCATTTTCTATACCTACCTGTTCGGTCTGGCGCTCGTGCCGCCGAGGTCGATCATCTTCGACAGTTCTTTCTGGTTCATACAACGCAGCATAGCCTCTTCCAAAGTGATGAGGCCCTTCATGTACATGTTGCGCAGGCACTGATCCATCGACATCATCCCGGCTGCGGCGCTGGTCTGAATAATGGACGGAATCTGGTGCGTTTTGTTCTCTCTGATGAGGTTCCGGATCGCCGGCGTTGCGACCATGATCTCCATAGCTGGGATTCGGCCGGGGCCGCTGGCCCTGGGAAGCAGCTGCTGCGCGCAGACCGCGACGAGGTTGTTCGACAGCTGAACGCGGATCTGCTCCTGCTGCCCCGGAGGGAACACGTCGATAATTCGGTCGATCGACTCTGCGGCGTTGTTCGTGTGCAGGGTCGCGAAAACCAAGTGGCCGGTCTCTGCCGCCGTAATGGCCAGGGCGATGGTCTCGGTGTCGCGCATCTCACCGACCAGGATCACATCCGGGTCTTCGCGCAAGCACGCCCGCAGCGCATTTGAAAACTTCTTCGTGTCGGTCCCCAGCTCTCTCTGATTGATGATGCACAGCCTGTGCGAGTGCAGATACTCGATCGGATCCTCAATCGTGATGATGTGGAGCGCCCTAGTCGCGTTGACGTGGTTGATCATCGCCGCGAGGCTGGTGGACTTGCCAGAACCGGTCGGGCCGGTCACCAGCACCAATCCGCGCGGCCTCTCGGAAAGCTGGTCGAGGATCGCTGGCAAGTTCAGCTCGCGCACTGTCGGAATGCGGTTGGAGATCAGGCGGAACGCTCCGGCGATCGATCCGCGCTCGCGGTACATGTTGACGCGGAACCGCGCGCGGTGCGGCAACTGGTACGAGAAGTCCAGCTCGAGCGTCGTCTCAAACTGCTGGATCTGCGCATCCGCGATGATCTCGTACATCATGCGCTGCGACTGCTGCGGCGTGAATTTTTCGTAGTTCAGCCTCTTTAGAGCGCCGTCTTCGCGAATCACCGGCTCGCTGTCAACGCAGATGTGCAGGTCGGAGCAACTTCGGTCGACGATGACGTTGAGCAGTTCATCGATGTGAAGATCCTCTAAGGTCTTCGGCTTGCCTACGCTGCCCGTAACCTTTGGCGGAGCTACGTCTTTCTTCTCGGCCTCCGCTGCGACGTTCTCGCCTACCGGCGGAGGACTTGGGGTCAACTGCGATTCTTTTTCCATACTCGTCTGCCTTTCCAATTCGTTCGAACCGCAGGATACCTAGCTAACAGTATCGGCAAGGTGCCGCCAGGGACCGAGCCGATGACTGGTTTTAGTAGCCGGCGGTGAATACGACGCGCATAACCTCTGCGGGGTCAGTCACGCCAGCGAGAACCTTCTCCAGGCCGTCCTCTCGCAATTCGTGCATGCCTGCCACCTTGGCTGCGGCCTTGATGTCGGCAACCGATCCGCGCCGCACGATCAGCTCTGCGATCTCCTGGTTCATGACCATCAGCTCGTGCAGACCAGTACGACCTCTGTAACCGGTCATCCTGTTGTCCTCGTGGGCGATACCCCTGAACAGCTCGACCTCTTCTTCGGGGTCGGTCACTTCGAATCCGAATCTGCGCAGATCAATCGCCTTGGCCGTATACGCCTCACGGTGCTCTAGGTCGATTTTTCTTCCGAGACGTTGCGCCAGCACGCCGATCACCGTCGCCGAGATCAGGTACGGCTCAACGCCCATATCGATCATGCGCGTCGTGGCAGACGGCGCATCGTTCGTGTGCAGCGTCGAGAGCACGAGGTGGCCGGTCAGCGAGGCCTCGATGGCGATCTCAGCGGTTTCCAAGTCGCGCATCTCGCCGATCATGATGATGTCGGGGTCCTGTCGCAGGAAGGATCGCAGACCAGTGGCGAACGTCAGACCTGCCTTCTTGTTGATCTGGACCTGAGCGAGTCCGTTGAGCTGATACTCAATCGGATCTTCGATCGTGATGATGTTGACCTCGACGGTGTTCAGCTTGTGCAGAACCGAGTACTGCGTCGTCGTCTTTCCGGAGCCGGTCGGCCCCGTACAGAGGAACATACCGTTAGGCTGGCTGACGAGCTCCTCGATTCTGGCCATCGTCTCAGCCGTGAAGCCGAGCTTCTGAAGACCGACCATGGCGTTGCCTTTGTCGAGGATTCGCATGACGACCTTTTCGCCGTATGGACAAGGAATCGAGCTGACGCGAAGGTCGTACTCGTTGCCTTGGTGCCGGACCTCCATGCGACCGTCCTGAGGAACCCTGCGCTCGGCGATGTTCATGTCCGCCATGATCTTAAAGCGCGAAATCAGCGGGGCCTGCAGGTTCTTCGGAACCGTCATCGCCTCCATCAAAACGCCGTCGATGCGGTAGCGGACCCGCACATGGCGCTCTTGCGGCTCGACGTGGACGTCGGACGCACCGTCGACGACGCCTTGCTGGATCAGCGCGTTCGCCAGTTTAATGATCGGTGCCTGTTCGGCGAGCTGCTCTGCGGTAGCGTCATCCGGAAGCGACGAGTCGTCAACATCGCGACCCACCTGTGCCGCAGCGATCACGCCGCGCATATCGGAGACGAGCTCGCGCTGATCACCGGTAACCCCTTCATCCGTCATCGGGGAGCCGTTGGCCGTGCTGTAATGTTTCCGGATCGCGTCCTCGATCGCCCCCGGCACCGCAACGGCGGGCCTGACGCGACAACCGCTCGCCAAACGGACGTCGTCGAGCGCGGGTATGTCCTGCGGGTTGGCCATCGCGAGCCACAAGGTCGTGTCCTTCTTGCGGATCGGGATCACGCCGTGCAGCTTGACGATGCGCTCCGGCACGATGTTGATCGCTGATGAATCGATCTTCAGGCGGTCCAGATCGACGAATTGGTGCCCTGCTTCTTGTGCCGTCGCCTGCAAGACCTCTCGCTCGCCGACGTGACCGAGATCGATCAGAATTCGACCGAGGTCTGTGTTGCCGGTCTGCCGCTGAACCTTCAGGGCTTCTTCGTGCTGTTCTTTTGTCAGGTGGCCCTTCTCCATCAGGAAGTTGGCCATCGGTACCCGTTTCAATGCCATAAACGCTTTATCCTCAGTCAGTCCACGCGGAGAGGTCCGCAAGAAAACAGTAGCACGGGCCAGCTATCGAAGTGCCGGTGCTTTTGCAATTGACTCATTTTAGAACTATTTTTCGCCAAATCGTAATTTGTAGCACCCTTTTTTCTGCTGGGAGGCGGAATCTGGCCTTTAACCCCGCACATTTTCAGGTATTCCAGCCCTGAGTTGTTACGGAGCGAGCTAACCGCAAAGGTCGATGCCGTCATCGAAGGTCTGAAGGCAGATGGAAGCCTGCCGGGTGCAGAGTATCCCAAGGCTGAAATTAGTGACACCAAATCTCCAGAGCACGGCGACTTCGCCTGCAACTTCGCGATGGCCGCTGCGAAGACCGCGCGAATGAACCCGAGAGCGCTCGGAGAGATGATCGCCGGTGCGCTTTCGCACGACGCCGACCTCAGCAAGGTGGAAGTCGCCGGCCCCGGTTTCATCAACCTCACGCTCTCTGAGCGTATGACGGCTCGAGCGCTCGATTTCGTTCTGTCCGGCGGGGCGTCGTTTTTCCACAGGGCCGCGGCTAAGCCGCTCAAGATCAACGTCGAGTTCGTGTCGGTGAACCCGAACGGCCCAATCACGGTCGGCTCGGGTCGAGGGGCGGCGTACGGCTCGACGCTCTGCAACGTGCTCGAAGCCGTCGGCCACACCGTCCACCGCGAGTACTACATCAACGACGGGATCAACAGCGAGCAGATGCGGCTGTTCGCGCTGTCCGTGAAGGCTCTCTCGGAGGGAAAGAAGGTTCCCGATGATGGCTACAAGGGCGATTACGTTCAAGAGGTCTCAGCTAGTCTATCCGACCAATACGACGTATGCGACCTATCACTAGGCGAGTTCCAGACACACAGCCAACGTTTGATGATAGATTCGCAGCGAGGCGACTTACAGGCCTTCGGCGTCGAGTTCGACACATGGTTCAGCGAGCAGTCATTGCATGACAGCGGTGCAGTGGACGACGGCATTCGCAACCTGCTCAAGAAGAAAGTTGCAGACGAGCAGACGTTTCGCACGAAGGTCGCGGTCGGCAAGAACGACGAAATCAAAGACGTCACCCGCGAACCCCAGAATGGCGACGAACAAGCCCCCTCCCCCCTGGGGGAGGACGAAGGAGGGGGTGCGGAAGGTAAGCCGGACACCCTCTCCCCAACCCTCTCCCACCGGAGAGGGAGTTCGAGCGATCCGACCGCGAGTGTAGAGTCAGACGCAAGTCAAGAGTCAGGCGACAGCCAAGAGTCAGGCGAAGCCAATAGCCCAGGGACAGCAACGCTCTGGTTGCGCTCAACCAAGTTTGGCGACGACATGGACCGGGTGCTGCGCCGGTCCGACGGACGCCTGACCTACATCGCCAGCGACATCGCGTACCACAAGGACAAATTCAACCGGCCGGAGGGGTGCGACAAGCTGATCACGGTGCTCGGCCCGGACCACCACGGATACATCAGCAGGCTCCATGCGGTAGTCGCGGCCATGCTGATGCAGCCCAGCCCAGCAAAGTCCGAGACGTTCGACGAGCACGACGCCATGATCTGGTCCGACAAGAGCGAAAAGCAGGACTGCCTCGACGCGCGCGACGAAGCGAACCAAAAGCTGGACGTTCTGATCTTCCAGCTCGTCCGGTTTCTGAAGGACGGCGTCGCAGCCCCGATGCGCAAGCGCGACGGCAACATCTATGCGCTCATCGACCTAATCAACGAAATCGGAGAGCACGTACAACCGGATGGTTCGGACGAGGATAAGCAGAGGGTCGGCAGGGACGTCGCACGGTTTTTCTACTTGATGCGGCACCACGACACGACGTTCGACTTCGACCTCGATCTGGCCGAAAAGCAGAGCGACGAAAACCCGGTTTTCTACGTCCAGTACGCCCACGCACGCATCTGCAGCTTAATCGCCAAGGCTGCCGAGGCAGGGATCAAGAGCCCTCTCCTCCATTCTTGCGACAGCGAAATGGAGGAGGGGGTTAGGGGTGGAGGCCCGAACCTCGAATTGCTTCGGGACCCGAAGGAAAAGGCGCTCATTTTGAAGCTGCAGGACCTCGGATACGAAGTCGAGAGGTGCGCTGAGGACTATGCCGTGAACCGGTTGACGACGTACGCCACCGAACTCGCGCGAACCTACCACCACTTCTACGACGCTTGCCGAGTGATTCAGCCTGAGGAGCCTGAACTCAGTCAGGCTAGGCTCGCCCTCTGCCAGGCGACGGCGACCGGGTTGAAGGCGGTTTTCGGCCTGCTCGGCATCAGCGCGCCCAAGCGGATGGACCGTTAGAGCTTCTTCAGCAGAGTCAATCGGCCGATCGGCACCCATTCAGCGACCAAAATATCGTCGCCGTTGACCCAGATCGCGGCGTGCGGGTGGATGAACTTGCCCGGAATGAAGTCCTCTCGCGGCTTCCCACGCAGGTTCGTCGGATGGCCGTCTCCGAGGGCTGCAACCACTTGGTTATCCGCCCCAAGAATCGTGACGATGCTCGATAGGTCGGGCACGAGCATCAGGTCTTTGTTGAAGTGGACGTGGCACGGCAGACGCATGCCCTCCGTAATAAACCGGTCGTGCTTGCCATCCAAGGTGAAGTACTGAAGCCGCCGGTTCGAGCGGTCAGCCACGACGAGCATCGGCTCGTCGCCTCGCTCGTCCACCCAGAGTCCGTGTGGGCAGGAGACCTTCCCCGCGTCCGAACCCGGCCCGCAGAACAGGCTGACGTACTCGCCGTCCTTGGTGTACCGGTGGATGTAGCTCGATCCGTACCCGTCGCCCAAGAAGAAGTCGCCGTTGGGGGCGAACGCGACGTTCGTCGGCCGCCACTGGCCCTCGTTCTCATAGACTTCGGGCTCGGTCGGCATGCCTTGTTCCCAGACCACGTCTCCCGTCAGGTTCGTTTTCACGATCAGCCTGCGGTTGATATCACAGTGGTACAGGTACTCGTCGGATCCTTCCTTGCGGATGTCGAGCCCGTGCGCCCCGCCGGCGAATTCCGCGCCGAACGACTTCACGAACTTGCCTTTCTCGTCGAAGACCACGACGGCGTCTTTGCTCACGCTCGCACCGTTGACGGTGTGAGCGACGTAGATCCAACCGTTCGAGTCTTGAACCAAACCGTGGGTGTCGCCCCACTTGAGGTTCGCCGGGGGCTGGAGCCAGTCGTGATACACCTCGTAGGTGTGCTCGCCAGAGCCGATCACCGGCCTTTTCTGCAGGCCGCGCGAAAGCGCGCCCGCTGCCCCGCCCAAGGCCAAAGCGCCAGCACCGATCGCGCCTGCCTTGAGAACGTCTCTTCGTGTCAGTTTCATTTCGCTCGCGTCCGGCAATTATACGGTGTCCGCCCAGGCGCGCGGAACTTTGATGCGGTTTGACACGCTATGATCCTTGTAATGCGCTGGGAAACTCTAGTAGGAACAGCCATCGGTGCGGCGGGCGGTTTCGGCTATCACCTGCTGATGAAAGCGATCAGTTCCGGCTGAATCAGTTGTCGTGAGCCGGTGGTACCGGTTCTTGGTGGCGCCATTCTCGGGTTGATCGCCGTGCTAACCTCTAAGCGGTGAATCTCGACCCCGTCGCCGTTTACGTCCACACGCCGTTCTGCCCCAGCAAGTGCGGCTACTGCGACTTCAATTCCTTTGCGCTTGATGGTGAGATCATTGAGCGGACTGTCGCTGCGACCGTTTCTGAAATTGAGAGAAGCTACTGGCGAGGGCGACCAGCGAAGACGATCTTCTTCGGCGGCGGAACGCCGACTTTCCTCTCTGCCGAACAGCTATGCCGATTGCTTCGCACCGTGATCGAAGCTCATCCGCCGGTTGCCGGTGCGGAGATTACGAGCGAGGCGAATCCCGGCACGGTGGACGCGGAGAAGTTCTCGGCGATGCGCGCGGCGGGCTTCAACCGGCTGAGCCTTGGCGCGCAGAGTTTTCAATCGGGTGAGCTGATCCAACTTGGCCGCGTTCACGAAGCGAGCGATATCGCCCGCGCGGTGCAAGCCGCGCGGCAGGCCGGGTTCGATAATCTGAATCTAGACCTGATGTTTGCTCTGCCCGGTCAGTCTCCGCGCACTTGGGAACAGAACTTGAAGACGGCCCTTGCGCTCCGGCCGGATCACCTTTCCCTCTACTGCTTGACCATCGAGCCGAACACGCGGTTTCACCGTTACGCTCAGCGCGGGCTGCTAGATCTGCCGGACGACGAGTCGCAGGTGCAGATGTACGATTCTGCTTGCTCTTTGGCAGAGAAAGCGGGCTTCCGGCAGTACGAGATCAGCAACTTCTGCAGGCCGGGTTTCGAGTGCGAGCACAACCTGTGCTACTGGCACGAGGAGGAGTATCTCGGCTACGGCCCTGGAGCGGTCGGGTGTTTTGCTTCTTCCGATGACGGACGCACGCGGTACACGAACCAGAAGCACCCGGAGCGGTACTGCGACGCGCTCGAAGGCGCGATCGATATGTGGTGCGACAGCGAGGTCTTGGACGCCGATACGCTGGCTTTCGAGCGCTGGATGCTCGGCATCCGCCTGAACGAAGGAGTACCTGTTGAGGGCTTGAGTCTCGACCACTCCGCTCTTGAAAAGTTTCTCGACACCGGCTGGATCGAGGAACGCGACGGCTCGGTGTTCCTGACCGCGGAAGGCCGGCATTTCTGCACCGAGATCACCGTCGCCGCCTGGCGCGAATTGGCTCTCAGACCGTAGGACTCCCCAACCCCAGGCCGAACTCGGATCATCTCGCCCGGCCCGGAGGCGCTGTATAATCAAAATGTGGCACACGTAGCTGCCGATAGTTTACGGGGGGTCTTGGGGGCGTCGTACGAGTACGCCTTCACGGACGCCGCCGACTTGCGGTCCTATAAACACTCTCGGCGCACGGTATTGAAGTGGAGAGACGAAAATACGCTCGCTTGCCTCTGTCTGGCATCGGTCATCGGGACGTTCCTCATGGACCTGTTTTTCGGATGGGGTGCGCCGCTCGGCTTTGCCATTGGTGCAGTTTTATTCGGTCTACTGCCAGAAGTTCGAAGAATCGTTGGTTCCCTCGACCAAATCAAATTTACATTGCAGTCCGATTGGATCGGCCTTAAGGAGAGGCACCGGACGAAGTGGCTGTACGAACTGCCTTTCACTGTCATAATCCGAGCTAAGCGGGTCAAATCTATCGAGTGGCTTGACGAGGGGTGTCTCGTGAGACGAAAGTGGTCGATGCTTCCGCCTATCTACATCGACTGCAGGCTTCTGGCACAGCCCGACGCAATCGAGTCGATTTGCCACTGGGCGGAGCAAAACCGTATTGCAATGACTGGAACGGTGCCGGTGGTCACATGAGCACCCAGATCATGGTGCGACCGCTAGCAACAGAGTTTTGACATGACCGCGAGCTATCCGAATCTAGACAGAGTCCTGAAAGGAATTATTGTTGCCGATTACTTTTCATACCTTCGAAAACTAGATCAATGGATTTGGGCAATTGGGATGGTCGCACTCACGATGTTCTTGGTTGATGGGTCGTACGGGCTGGCGATTCTTGCGCTAGCCACGACATTCGTGTTGTCGCATTTGGCCGAAGGAATTCGTCTAAAGGACTTCAGCTTTGCAGCTTCGATTTCGGAAGGCATGAAAGAGGTTATGCCCAGACGGATGCGTTCGTGGTTAAAGAAGGGCAAGCTGCAGGCGATGCTAAGCAAAGATATCATGAATGTTCTAGAGGAGTGCTCGAAGGCGTCGTGGGAAGTTCAGATCTCTCATACGGAGGCAAAAATGTTGAAACCAGGAGCTTCGCCGTCTTACTTGAAGGCGCAGTTCGAGGCTTTCAAAGTTGCCGATGTCTTGATGCGACGGACGTTGTCTGCAGTCCAGCGATCACTAACATTTCAGACCGAACCGAGCGACGCCGAGATTAACCAACTAAATGACTTGCGCGATGATTTGCATTTACTGGAAAGAGAGTCGCGTACCCTTTCCGACATGAGCGAAAGGGCAGAAGACTCTGCTGACCTGCAAGACAGTCTGGAGCACTTTCGGGCGTTGAAAGATGCAATCGAAGAAGTCAAGACCGACACTGATTCAGGTTAGCGACGGCCTGGAATTGTGGTGCGGGTCTCCAGACCTGCACGGGCGCATTTGATATCCTGCGGCAAATACCGTCCCCTCAACCGCGCTCCTTCGATCCGCTCAGGATGACGGTTGAGGGGACTACTTCTAGCTCTCGATCCTTTCCTTCGTCTCCGCTCAGGACGACAGCTCGCCCTCCCGTTCTAGAGTAAGTATCTGGCAGGCGCACGGCCTGCCCTACGGGTCAGACCGTGGCACCCTTCAACCGACACCCTCGCCCCTCGGCCGTCAACCCAAAAGACGAATGGCGCGATAGCCCGTGAGTAGCCGGCTGGCGGATTGTGCTTCGCTCCTTGGCGTCGACTGAGCAACGCCCTCCATGTCCGAAACGATGTATAGTTGGTCTTATCACGCGAGGAAAGCGACGTGAAATGGCCGACAGCTATCCCAATCTCGAGAAGTCGCTAAAGGGAATTGTCCTAGCAAACACAATCTACGAATTCCGCCGGATTGAGACATGGGCAGGTATTGCCGGGATTGTCGTTGCTTTACTTGTTTCCGATCTGACATTGCTCGGGCGAGTTATTTTGGCGGTGGTATTGGGGGCCGGCCTTAGACACGTCTTCACTTGTATTCGAATCAAGAGTTTCGGATTGCAGGAACTGCTCGCGGATAGTCTGAAACACAAGCTGCCCGAAAGAATGAAGCTGCTGCTGAAAAAACGGCAGCTGGTTTCCAAAATAGGTGAAGAAGCCACTGCGCTGCTCGACCGGTGCGCAGAGGCGGCGAACGTGCCGCTAGCGCTTCACACCGAAGCAAGAATGTTTAGAGCAGGTGCATCGCGCGCCTACTTGAAGGCACAGCGCGAGGCCGCGAGCGCCTCCGACGCCCTAATGCGCCGCGCCCTCTTTACCGTACGACGCCCGATCCATCTTGGCATGACGACCAGTGAAGACGAGATCGCAAATCTGACGAGACTTCGAGATGGCTTGCGGTCTTTGGAGGCCGAGTCTCGTGCTCTCTCCGACCTGAGCGAGAAGGCCGAAGACTCTGCTGACCTGCAAGACAGTCTGGAGCAATTTCGGGCGTTGAAGGATGCAATCGAAGAAGTCAAGACTGACTCAGAAGATTCAGGTTAGCAACGGGCCAAAATTGTGGTGCGTGTCTCCGGACCTGCGCGTGTGATTTCGATATTCTGCGACGAATGCCGTCTCCTCAACCGCGCTCCTTCGATCCGCTCAGGATGACGGTCGAGGAGACTAGCTCTGACTCTCGATCCTTTCCTTCGTCTCCGCTCGGGACAGGCTCGCTCAGGATGACGGTCGAGGAGACGGCCGAGTTCTGTAGAACCGAGTACCAAGTTCCATGTACCTCGCACCTCGCACCTTCCATCACTGAAACTGCTTCATGTCCGAACTGTGGCCGGGGAACAGCCTTGCGCTTGGGTCGATGAGCCGCTTTGCAACGCAGACGGCCGTGGTCACCTCGCCGACGCCGGTCGCGATCAATTTGATCTTGTTGTCGAACGTGCAGACGTCGCCGACGGCGAACACCCCCGGCAGGCTGGTCTGATACATCCCATCGACCTTGATCTGGCGCTTCACGATCTCCATGCCCCACTCTTCGAGCGGACCGAGCGACGACTTGAAGCCAAGGTTGACCGTGACGGCGTCGCAGTCGTACCGCTTTGTCTCTTCGCTCTTAGAGTTCTCAACCGTTATTGCGTCGAGGCGGCCGTCACCGTGAAGCTCGACGACCGTCTCGAAAAGGCAGAACTCGACGTCGGTCTCGCGGACCGCTTTGATCGTCTCTTCGTGCGCTCGGAACACGTCGCGCCGGTGGACGAGCTTGATCGACTTCGCGATCGGATGGAGGTTGAGCGCCCAGTCGAACGCGCTGTCTCCGCCGCCGACAACGATGACGCGCTTATCGCGATACGCTTCCTTGTCCATCACGCCGTAAGCCAGTCCCTTGTCGACGAAATCCTCTTCGTTGTCAACGCCGAGCTTCGTCGGCGAGAACGCGCCAGGGCCGGCTGACACGATGACCGTGCGTGTAGGATATGACTCGCCCGAAGAGCCTTGAATCGTCCAGCCATCATCGTCTTTGGTAATCGCGGAGGCCGTCTCGTTCAGCACGATTGCGGGATCGAACCGCATGGCTTGTTCCGCCATCTCACGTGCCAGGTCTTTGGCGAGAACCTCGGGAAAACCCGGCATGTCGTAGACGTACTTCTCGGGATAGAGCGCCGTAAGCTGGCCGCCTAGCGCGGGCAGGCTGTCGATGATGCGCACGCTCATCCCGCGCATTCCTGCGTAGAACGCCCCGAACAGCCCCACCGGCCCGCCGCCTATGATCGTTACGTCGACTCGATCCATTGGCAGGAAGTGTATCCGGTATACGGGAATAGTCCCGAGTCACAAGTCATGAGTCCCGAGACGGGAGGGATTCGGGTCGGGACAAATCCGAACAAAACCGAACCAACCCGAGCCACCCCGAACGCCCCTCGGTACACTTTCAAGCGTGGAGCGGTACGAGGTCGTCGTCATCGGAGCGGGGCATGCTGGAATCGAGGCGGCCCTGGCTTCGGCGCGCATGGGGCGGCGCACGCTCTGCGTGACGCTGCGGCTCGACAAGATCGGGCACCTGCCGTGCAACTGCTCGATCGGCGGCCCGGCGAAAGGGCACATCGCCCGAGAGGTGGATGCGCTCGGCGGGCAGATGGGGGTCACGACCGACTACACATTGACGCATCTACGCAAGGTCGGCACCGGCAAGGGGCCGGCGGTGCAGACCACCCGCGCGCAGGTCTGCAAGCGCGAGTACCCGCTGTTCATGCAGCGCGTGATGCGTGAGCAGGAGAATCTGGACTTGCTGGAAGCACAGGTGGAGACGGTGCTGCACGAAGACAGCAAGGTGACGGGTGTGCTGGTGAGGTACGAGGTTCGAGGTGCGGGGTACGAGGGTCAAGGGTCTAGGGTCGAGGGTCGGGACGACGAAGGACGAACCCGAACCAACCCGAACCAATCCGAACCAACCCGAACTGGTCAAGACGCGGTAGCAAAAGCGGTGATAAATCACCGCACTCCCAAAGAGGCCCGAACGATAGAGTGCGACGCGGCCATCATCACCACCGGCACGTTCCTCAACGGGCTCTGCCACGAAGGGCGGAAGAAGACCGTCGCTGCGCGGGATGGGGAGCAAGCGGTCACTACCCTCAGTGACTTCCTTAAGAACCTGGGTGTGCGGCAGAAGCGGTTCAAGACCGGCACGACGCCGCGCATCAAGTTCTCGTCGATCGACTTCAGCAAGACCGAAGTCATGCCGAGCGAGGAGGACGCGGGGCCGATGAGCTTCTTGCACGACCGGCCGTTCCCCAAGCGCGAACTGCTCCCGACTTGGCAGACCCACACCAACTCCAAAACCCATGACACACTCCGCGACAAGCTCAGCGAGAGCCCGATGTTCAGCGGCGAGATCAAAGGCGTCGGGCCGCGCTACTGCCCGAGCATCGAGGACAAGGTCGTGCGGTTCGCCGACAAGGACTCGCACCCGATCTTCCTGGAGCAGGAGGAGTGGGACAGCGAGAGCATCTACGTCCAGGGCTTCTCTTCTTCTATGCCGGGCGAGGTGCAATTGGAGGCGTTGAAGACGATCCCGGGACTTGAGAACGTCGAGATGATCAAGCCGGGGTACGCGGTCGAGTACGACATGGCCGACCCGTTGCAGCTCACCCCCGCGCTGATGTCAAAGCTGCTCGACGGGCTGTTCCTCGCCGGGCAGATCAACGGCACGAGCGGCTACGAAGAGGCCGCAGGCCAAGGTATCGTCGCGGGGATCAACGCGGCGCGGTACGCCCGGGGAGAGGAGAAGGTCGAGTTCCCACGGCACGAAAGCTTCATCGGCGTGATGATCGACGACCTCGTGACGAAGGGGGTGGACGACCCGTACCGGATGCTCACCGCGCGCGCTGAGCACCGCCTGCTACTGCGGCACGACAACGCCGACCAGCGGATGACGCCGCTCGCCATAAAGCTCGGGATCGCGTGTGATCTCCGCAAGAAAAGATTCGAGCAGAAGATCGCAGCGATCAATGCTTCAGTCAAGTGTCTTTCAGAGCTGCACTTTATCAACGCGCACAACGAGCTACTGATCGCGCATCAACTGGCACCGGTCAAGAACAAGACTTCTCTTCGCGCCATGCTCAAAAGGCCGGAAGTTAATCTTAGGCTAATCGAGCGCCTCGCAGATGAGGCAGGCATGGACCTCTCCCTGCTGCCGAGCGCCAACACGAACGGCGACTACGGCGGGATCGCGTACACCACACGCCAGCAGATCGAGATCATGGCGGTGTACGACGGGTACTTGGGCAGGCAGCAAGAGGAAGTCGATCGCGCCAAAAGCCTGGAGCAACTGCCAATCCCGGAATCTTTCGACTACCAACGGCTGACCGGCTTGAGCTACGAAACGGTGGAGAAACTGACTCGCGTGCGACCAACTACAATCGGTCAGGCCAGCCGCATACCCGGCGTGCGGCCGACCGACATCGCCCTCTTGATCGGGCACTTGCGCAAGCGCGACCGGGTCAGGATCTAGTTTGCAGTTTGCAGTTGGCAGTTGGCAGTTGGCAGGGCCGAGGGTCAAATCCGAACAAGTCCGAACAAATCCGAACAAATCCGAACCAACCCGAACCTCCGAACCCCCGAACCAAAAAGCTGAACGCCTAAGCTTTCTTCGCCGTGACCTTGGCGTCGAACGCCATTCCGACCATCGGCACAAACCAGTTTTTCAGGTCGAGCTCGTACTTCAGCAACTCGCCGTCGGCGGTGAGCCAGTAGTCACCCGTGCACGTCATGCCGTTCTCGCCCTCCGTGATCTTGGCGCGCACTTTCAAGGTCTTGGTGCCCCTCACGGTCTCTTCCGCCACAGCCTCGAGCAGAACCTTGATCTCGTCGTCCTTCTCTTCGTAAGACCACTTGTCGCCGACCGACACTGTCTTGTTCGGATACACGAACATGAACGAGACAAACATGCTGCGATAGTCCACGCCTTCATCGTCCTCCATCTTCGTGATCAGGCCCGACGTGGATAGCTCGGCCGTAAACTCCGAGTCGTCCTGATAATCGCCCTCCACCTCCATGTCGAGCCACTTCAACTGGACTTCAAATCCATCGTCGACAGCTTTGCTGATCGTCATCACAGACTCCAGCGTGACCAATGCCTGGAACCCAGTCGCTTCGTCGTCGATATCGATTTCGACCAAGTACTCGTATGTCTTATCGGCCTCGTAGGGCGTTTTCAAGTCCCACTCGGCGCTGGGCACTGGTACGGCGAACGCCGTAGCTGCGATGATTGTTGTCAACATATCTTTTGCTCCTGACACACCGATTACGCCGTCCTGAGGTTTGCGTTTCGACATTGTCGAGCAGTGGGTCTCAAGAACTAGGCGCGGCGTTTGCGGGTACCTGAGCAACATCTGCGCGAAGGCCGAACGGGAGCGCATATTCGTCGGTATGCTCTCGACCGTGACCGCACGAGAGATTCTGGATGGCTTGCCGGAGGACGTCCGAGAGGCGTGTACGGAGCTGTTCGAACGGCTTCCGATCGAGCAGGCTATGCCCGCGCCGGTCGTTCAATCCGGACAGGAAGACCTCTACCCTCTCGTCGAAAAAGCGCTTAAGAGTGCCGCTATCAAGAGCAACCCATACCTCGTCGCCGGGATCTGGCTGTACGTCGACGATCTGCAAAAAAGCCACGTCGTCAGCCAGGGGCTGGACGACCCGACCGGCGCATACTGGCACGCGATCATGCACCGCCGCGAGGGAGACTTCTGGAACAGCAAGTACTGGCTGCGGCAGACGCAACGCCACGAAGCGTGCGCGTCGATCGACAGATACGACGCAGAGCGGCTCGTCGATATGGCGGACGCGAACTCGCCCAAAACTGTCGAGCTGCAGAGGCAGGAGTGGGCCGCGCTGTTCGTCTGGTGCGCGCGGAAGGCGCCTTGACGGGCGCGTCGCCCGCTTTGCCGTCGGCCTGATTGTCGCCTAGTAGTCGCCCCTATTCAGCACTCGGCACTCGGCACTCGGCACTGCTGCAAACTGCAAACTGTCAACTGCCAACTCCCCCACGCCCCTCCGGCTATAATCGAAGGCAAGGAGAAAACCGTGCTCAGCAGCTTGTTGCTCTTGTCGGCGATCCAAGCGTCACAGGACGCGCCCGTCACTCTGACCATCCGCGCTTCGCGCCTTGAGAACGCCGTCCCTGCTATTGCGACGGCAACTGGCCTGAACCTGAAAGTGGACGAGGAGATCGAAGACCTCGTGATCATCGTCAAAGTGCGCGACCGTCCAGCGAAGAGCCTGTTGCGCATCGTCGCCGAACAGGTGAACGCGAGATGGGTCGAGCAAGACGACGGCGCACTCCTCTTGCGCCGACTCCCCGCGGACATCCGACTCAGGGAAACGCAGCAGCGAGCACTCGAAAGACAGGGGCTCCAATCCCTCGTGACGAAACTTCGCAAGGAGACGGGAGACGGTGTTTTCGCGTTCGAGGACGTCGAGAAGTTCGTCGCGGAAGTCGATAGGACAAGCCGTCCCCCAGCGAACGGCGTAGGGATGAGCCTGGACGGGCCACGTCTGGCCTCCCCTGCGAGCCTCCTAGCCAAGCAGCTGCTTCTGAGCGTCGATCCTGACGAGCTTTTGAAGATCAAGAGCGGGGAGAAGCTCAGGCTGTCGGACATCCCGATGCGCAGGCAGACACAGATGAACTCAGAAGCGCTCGCCGCCGTCGATCAGTTCTGGAAGAACACCGTGACCTTCGTCCGCCTTAAGTCCGCGCTTTTGGAGGCAGGACGCGGCTCAGGTTTCGACCGTGCCCTGCTCGCGCTCGAGATGCCGCAGAGCGGACGTGGCAAAACCATCGCCTCGATCTCTCGCATCCGCGGCAGTCTTGGTGCAAGCGTCGCTGTGTACGCCGCTGATCAGACGCGGTTTACCGGCGGTTTCATGCTGTCGATCCCGTTGCTGCCTCCCGGCAAGATTCCGGCTCATCTGACGAGAGGCGTCAAGACGAAGCACCGGCTATCGGAGGAGAGCGCCCTCGTGCGTCGGTTCATGCTCGGCAAGTACTGGTTCGGCGGCCAGTACGACGAGGACAGCGAAGAGTCCCGCGTGATGAAGATCTTGCGCGACCCGGAAAACCAAGACCCCTTGAGCTTCATGGCGACCGACGCGTTCTTCGCGTGGGCGGACGAAGCCGGCCTGGAGCTGGTCGCGCACTTGCCGGCGTTCTTCGACCGGTACCTCGCTCAAGTTGAGTGGCAAGAGGAGCTCGACCTCGCCGACCTATGGCTGACCCTGTCAACCGTGCGCACGCTCCAGGTCGAAGGGCGCGATGGAGTCCTGAGGGTACGCCCGCTCGTGGATTTCCACAGCTTTATGGACAAAGGGTGGGCGAAGCGCCTGGGCGAGTATCGGCGAGGGATAGCCAGCATCGGGAACCGCTTGAACGCAACGGCGAAGTTCTGCGCGTCGAACTGGGAGCAAGCAGGAAAGGCGTCGTTAGGACAGACCGAGATGTCGAACTGGGCCAGGGCGGGCATGGGCACGGACAACTGGCGCTTCCCTGACACGATGGCAGCGATGGCGTTTTGGCACTACTTGCCAAAGAGTTCGCGAGACCTCGTCGGAACAGGAATCTGGCTGGAAGCCGGCACGCTTCCGGCGAAGATAACGAAGCTGCTAGACGATACAGTCGGTCGGCGGGCCTGGACGTCCGACACGATTCCCAGCGACCACCTGAGAATGGTTCCCGAAGAGCATTTTCCTTCGGGACTTCCCGACAGTATGCGAATCGAATTTGAGATCGCGCAAGACGTTCTGATCGCTACGCTGAGAGACGCGAAGTTCATGGACGGAAAGGTGCGAACGGTGTTCTCACAAGCCAGGCTCTCAGTGCTAGAACCGCTAGCGAACGATCCTGACCGACGTCGGAAATTCATCCCGCACTTCTACAACTTCCCCGACGTGACCTTGAGCTGTTACGCTCGTACAGACTACTTGACGATGCGCCTCTCCGTTCCGGACGGGTCGTACGTCACCCTGAAGTTTGCACGTCAGATGGAGCGGTACAAGACCTCCGACCTTAAACTGGACGATCTCGTTCGCCAGCTGTCCGGCTCCGGCGGTCGGTAAGATCGGGCGCGGTGAAGATCCGTTGATCGCCTGCGCCGCCCGGCACGAGAAGACGGACGGGCGGTAAGGACGCCGCTGGATAGACGGCGTACACTGCAGAGCCTGCCGCGGGCGGCGTCCCCTCGACCGCGCTCCTTCGATCCGCTCAGGATGACGGTCGAGGGGATTAAGCGGAAAGGACTCGAATGGCAACCACGACCCTAACCCTCTCCCTAGGCTCAGGGAGAGGGGATTGGCTCTGGCTCCAGGCACGAAAGTCCCCGCTGGCGCGCAGGTTGCAAATTCTCTGCTACCCTTCGGTTGGAGGAGCGCCATGTCCGTCAAGACCAGTGCCGACCAAGAAACCACAGGATTCGTCCGCGCCGCAAGCCTCGAAGAACTGAAGGGTAAGGATATCCTCGTCGTACACGTCGAGGGGCACACCGTCGCGCTCTTCTACCATCAGGACAGGGTGTTCGCCGTCGACAACCGCTGCCCGCACATGGGGTTCCCGCTCGACCGGGGCAGCGTCCACGACTGCATCCTGACCTGCCACTGGCACCACGCGCGGTTCGACCTGGAGACCGGCGGCACGTTCGACCAGTTCGCGGGCGACGTACGCTCGTTCCCGACGAAGGTCGTCGGCGACGAGGTGTATATCGACGTCCGACCGAAGGGCGACTACGCGGAGCAGATGCGCGGTCGGCTCCGCCTCGGTTTGGAGCGCAATCTGACGCTCGTCGTCGGCAAGTCGGTCATCGGGATGCTCAGTGCCGGGGTCGATCCTGCCGTGCCTTTCCGCGCGGGGCTCGACTTCGGAGCGACGTACCGCCGAACCGGCTGGGGGATGGGCATGACCATGCACACGTGCCTCTTCAACCTATTGCCAACGCTCGATGAGAATGATCGGGCGCACGCGCTGTACCACGGCCTCTCGGCAGTCACTCGAGAGTTGAGCGGCGACGCGCCGCGATTTGTGATCGAGCCGCTGCCAGACGCGACCACCGACGTCGCGACGCTCAAGCGTTGGTTCCGGCAGTTCGTCGAGGTGCGGGACTCCGAAGGTGCCGAGCGGTGCATCGTCACGGCGATCCGCTCGGGCGGTGACGACCGGCAGATGGCGGACATGCTGTTCGCAGCGGCGACCGACCACCGCTACATCAATATCGGGCACGTCGCCGACTTCACGAACAAGGCGTTCGAGGCGCTCGACCACATCGGCTGGGAGCACGCAGAGAGAATCTTGACGACGCTGCCCAGGGGGTTCGCGTTCGCCGATCGAATGGAGGAATCGAACGCGTGGCGCCACCCGATCGACCTTGTTTCAATGCTTGAGGCGGCTTTCGAAGTGCTTCCTGAGACGGTGGAATCAGCGGAGGCAAAGCCGGGGCGCTGGCCAGAACGCGACGCCCTTGTCGAGACGATCCTTGCGGACGACCCGCAGGCGAGCGTCGATGCAATGATGGACGCCCTGCGCTCTGGCTGCGACCCGGTCGAGCTGGCGAGCATCGTGACCTATTGCGCAGCGCGCAGGATCGCGCACTTCCACAAGAGCAACGATTTCAACGACTGGGACACCGCGCTGCACACCTTCACGTTCGCGCACGCGATCGAGCAGGGACTGCGCAGGTCGCCGAGCGTGGAGACGCTTCGCGGCGTGTTCGACGCAGCGACTAGCGTGTACTTAGACAGGTTTCTCAATGTGCCATCGGTTCCGCTGCCGAAGAGCCGCGCCGACGACCCTGATGCTGTGCTCGCGGAGATTCCCGCGATGCTGGACAAACAGCAACAGATCGCCGCAGTCGGGAAGGCGGTCGGGAGCTACCTGTACGGCGGCGGAGACCCGGACCGCTTGATCGCCCTGCTCGGGCGGATGCTGCTGCGCGAGGACCGCGACTTCCACACGATCCAGACCTTCGAGGCGGCGGTGCGGCAGTTCCAGCTCAACCGGGACGCGCCCGAGGGGCCGCACTTCCTGATCGCGGCGGCGCGGTACCTGGCCGCGCACGCGCCGACCGTGCGCGCGCAGAAGCAGACGTTCGACATCGCGTCGCGGCTGCACCGGGGCGAGAACGTGTTCGAGGACGACGAGGCTGGATAGGTCCGCGCGGAGTTATCCGTTTTCGCGTTGCGCCGTGTGAGGAGCGACAAAGGCAGTGAGCCGACGCCATAGAGTCATAGCCTCTGCAGTGTCGCTTTCGCTCCGCACTACCGAGGCATCAAGAAGATATGTTAGCAGCCGCAGGAGAGGCGACATCAAATGATTCGCAAGTACGACACGGACGACCTGGCCGAGTTGTTGGACGTCTGGTATGACGCTTCGCAGGTCGCTCATCCTTTCTGGACTCGCGACTTGTTCGAGCAGGAGCGGAGGGATATCTCGCAAGAGTTCCTCCCGGTTGGGGAAACCTGGGTTTTCGAGAGAGAGGGGCGGGTGGCCGGGTTCATTTCGTTGCTGGGCCACGAGGTTGGGGGAATCTTTGTGGCTCCAGCGCTGCACGGAAAGGAGATTGGTCGTGCGCTGATGGACCATGCCAGAGCGTCCCGCGATCACCTCGAGCTTGAGGTGTTCGAGGCTAACGAGATTGGCAGGGCATTTTATGATGCCTACGGCTTCGCCGTCGTTGGCGAGCGACTGGACGAAAAGACAGGGCTGCGGCTACTACGCTTGCACCTGGACTGCTAACGCGCCGATGCAGCTGACGACAGTCGATTCCAGTCGCTGACCGCTTCCTATTCCTAGCCGCCCTCCCTTAGTGATGCGTCGCCCGCCTTGCCGTCGCCTGGTTGTCGCCTAGCAGTCTCCTCCAAACATCAATCATAAATCACCGCCCTCCCTTGTGGTGCGGGTCTCCAGACCTGCACGTGCGGTTTCGACGTTCTGTGGCTAAGGCCGTCTCCTCAACCGCGCTCCTTTCCTTCGTCTCCGCTCAGGACAGGCTCGCTCAGGATGACGGTTGAGGAGACTGGCTGTATCCATTGATCATTTGACCCAAGTGCCGGATTCTGCGTGTTGCACTCCCCATTCAGCACTCAGCACTCAGCACTCAGCATTGAATGAAGCCCTGAGCTAAACTGGGGGCGATGGCGCGGCTGGCGATCTATCCCGGTTCGTTCGACCCTCCGACACTCGGTCACATCGACCTGGTCGAGCGGGCGGCTGGCATATTCGACGAGCTGATCGTCGCGGTCGGGCACAACGACGAGAAGGACCCGTTCCTCGAGCCGGATCAGCGCGTCGCCGCCTTGCGCGAGTGCACCAGCCACATAGAAAACGTGCAGGTCGTGGAGTTCACCGGTCTGCTCATCGACTTTGCCCGACGGCACGACTGCAAGGTGATCGTGCGGGGAATGCGCGCGATCAGCGACTTCGAGTACGAGTTTCGCGTGGCGAGCGCGAACAAGCGGCTCGCTCCTGAGATCGAAACCGTATTCCTCAATACGCGCGACGAATACTCCTTTTTGGCCAGCTCGGTCGTCAGAGAAGTAGCGGCGCTGGGCGGCGACTACGGGTCGTTCGTTCCGGGACCTGTCGCAGAGCGCATCCGCGACAAGCTGGCAAAATGACATGCGCTGTCTTGGCGCTGATCGATTTCGCGACGTGATATATTGGAACCTCGGATCGGGGCAGGCATACGATGAAGAAGGATTTTAACATTGACGTTTTCCGACTGCTCGACAACTTGAACGAGCTGGTCGAGAAACCGCGATCGCTGTTCGGGCTGACCGTCGGGTACCGAAGAGAGGACTTCCAGATACAGATCGACCGGATCAAGGGATCGCTCCCGAAGGAGGTCAAAGAGGCGTCGCAACTGCTGCGCGAGACCGAGCGCGTGATGGATGCGGCAGACGACGAAGCCAGCAGGATCATCGATCACGCCAAGCGAGAGGCCGCCCGGACGACCGAAGAGGCTAGCCAGGAAGCGCAGCGAATCCTCGAGCACGCAAGGCTGCAACAGGAACAGATGGTCAGCGACAACGAGGTGTTGAAGCTGGCGAAGTCGCAGGCCGGGGAGATTCGGCGGATGGCAGAGTCCGACGCGTCGTACCTGCGGCGCGAGGCAGACCGGTTTGCCATGGACACTCTCGACAACCTCGAAGCGGTCGTGAGCAAGGTGATGAGCAACGTCGAACGGGGGAGAGCGGAACTCGAAAAGCCGAAGTTGCCGCCGAACGCTGTCGTCACGGCGATGACGGAGCGCCAGCCAGAGAAGAGTTCTATCAAGTAAATCCGTGGACGTCACGCTCGCGAAGACGCTTTTCATCGGCCTTGGGGGAGGAGTGGGCGCGATCCTGCGCTACGTGGTCGGACTAGCGGCAGTCAAGTACATCGGCGAAGAGTTCCCATGGGGAACCATGATCGTCAACGTCGTCGGATCGTTTTTTATCGGGCTCGTCGTTTTGATCGCGGCCACGCAGGATTGGAGCGAGAACAGCAAGCTGCTGCTCATCACTGGTTTGCTGGGCGGCTTCACGACGTTCTCTGCGTTCTCCAGCGAAAACCTTCTGTTGCTCCAGTCCGGCAAGGTCGGCCCCATGCTCGCCAACGCGCTGGCAGCACTTCTGCTCGGAGTTCTGTTCGCGTGGGCGGGCTTTGCCCTGGCCCAGAAGCTCAGCGCGTAATCCTGCCAAAATATCCGCCTATGGGCAAGGCGCTGATCGTCTACTCGGGTGGGCTCGACACCACCGTTTGCATCCCCTTGATGCGTGAGGAGGGGTTCGACGAGATCGTGACCGTGACCGTCGACGTCGGACAGCCCGCCGAGGACATCGCACAGGCCGAGGAGCGAGCGTCCGTCCTGGGGACTGAGCACTACACCCTCGATGCGAAGCACGAGTTCGCCAGCGAGTACTGCATGCCTGCGGTCCATGCGAACGCGGACTATTTCGGCTACCCGTTGTCGACGGCGATCGCGCGGCCTCTGATCGCGAAGCTCGCGGCTGAGAAAGGGCTTGCGGTCGGCGCGGACGCGTTCGTTCACGGATGCACTGGCAAGGGGAACGACCAGTTCCGGATCGAGCACGGGCTGCGGATGTTCGCGGGCGAAATCCCGATCCTTGCGCCTGTGCGAGAGAAGAACCTGACGCGGTCTTGGGAGATCGAGTACGCCGAGAAAGTCGGCGCGCCGATCGGGCAGAGCAAGGACAAAATATGGTCGATCGACGAGAACCTCTGGGGGCGCTCGATCGAGGGCGGCCAACTCGAAGACCCGACCTGCGAACCGCCCGAAGAGATCTTCGAGTGGACGGCCTCGCTGTCCGACGCACCGGGTGAGCCGCAGCTGGTCGAGATCGCTTTCGAGAGCGGCAACCCGGTCGCGATCGACGGAATGTCCGTGACGCCGCTCGGCGCAATCCTCATGCTCAACGAGATCGCCGGGAAGCACGGCGTCGGACGCATCGACATCATGGAGGACCGGATGATCGGCCTGAAGGTGCGCGAGAACTACGAGTGCCCCGGCTCGACCGTCCTGATCGAGGCTCACCGCGATTTGGAGGCGCTCGTGACAACGCACGCAGAACGGGCGTTCAAGGCCCACGTCGATCAGCAGTGGGCGGAGACCGCCTATCGCGGACTTTGGTGGGAGCCGCTCATGGGCGACCTCAACGCGTTCATCGGCTCAGTGCAGAAGCGCGTGAACGGTTGGGTGAAGATACGGCTGTTCAAAGGCGGTCTACAGGTCACGTCGCGCGGTTCTGACGACGCTTTGTACAGCGAAGCAGCCGCATCGTTCGACGACGTGGACGAGCTCGAGCAGAGCAAGATGACCGGCATGGTCCAGACGCACGGCATGGAAAGCCTGCTGTTCAAGAAGCTCTCGGACAAATGACCGACGACGCGAAGGCTTCACTGGACGTGCTGCTCGCGGGGAACGAGCGATTTCGCAACGGTAAGAGCACGCGTGAGACGTACTCTCTTGCACAATTGCAGGAGATCGCAAAAGGTCAGAAGCCTCTCGCCGCGATCGTCGCGTGCAGCGACAGCCGCGTCGCGCCGGAGGTCGTGTTCGACCAGCCGCTCGGCACGGTGTTCGCCGCGCGCACTCCCGGCAACGTCTCTGCAGACAGCGTCAAATGGATGATCGAAATCGCGGTTGACGAGCTGAAGGTGCCGCTGTTGCTGGTCATCGGTCACACAGGATGCCTGGCAGTCACACAGATCGTCGAGGGGCAGGCCTCGGGCCCCGGCGGGATGCTTCGGCATCAGATCAGCGCGGCGCTGACTCGCGCGCGGAGCGTAAACAAGGACGATGTGATGTACCAGACGATCATTGAGAACGTTTATCAGACGATCAGCAAACTGCGCGAGGAGTCGTACGAGCTGAAGAAGGCGATTGCAAACGGGACGACGTCGATCATCGGCGCTGTGTACGACATGGAATCAGGCCGCGTGGACATACTGGAACAGCGGGAGAGGACGCTTTAGATGAAGAAGATGTGGGGTGGCGCGTTCAAGGAGTCTTCGAGCGAGCTTGCAGACCGGTTCGGCCAGTCGATCGAGTCTGATCTGGCCTTCTGGCGCGAGGACGTCGAGGGCTCGATCGCGCATGCGCGGATGCTCGGGGCGACTGGGATTATCAAGAAGAAAGAGGCCGCTTCATTGGTTAGAGGGTTGAAGCAGATTCTGAAGGAGGGTTCGGCGAAGCTCCCGAAGAACGTCGAGGACATCCACACTGCGGTCGAGGTGCGTCTGCGCAAGATCGTTGGGGACGTCGCGGGGAAGCTGCACACTGCGCGCAGCCGCAACGACCAGGTCGCGACCGATACGAGGCTGTATCTTCGCGGGCGCGTCGATGAGATGCAGGGCGCGGTGAAGTCCTTGCAGTCAGCCCTTTTGAAACAAGCGACAGCGCACAAGGGTGCGCTGATGCCCGGCGTCACGCACCAACAACACGCGCAACCGATCACTCTCGGCTTTCACCTGCTCGCTCACTTCTGGTCTTTCCAGCGGCACGGCTGGCGGCTCGAAAACCTTTACGAAGTGACGAACTACTCTCCGCTCGGCGCGGCGGCTTTGGCTGGCACGCCCTTCCCTGTCGATCGCCGAATGACTTCTGACGAACTGGGTTTCAATGCACCGATCCCGAACGCGCTCGATGCGACGAGCGACCGGTCTTATGTTCTCGACGCGCTACATATTTGCTCTCTCGTGATGCTCGACCTTAGCCGCATGGCGCAAGAGACAGTGTGCTGGTCGATGCCGGAGTTCGGGTGGGTGTGTTTGCCCGACTCTCTCACGACGGGCTCTTCGATCATGCCTCAGAAACAGAACCCGGACATGGCCGAGCTGATCCGCGGTCGCGCGGGCCGCGCAGTCGGGAACTACGTGTCGGTCGCGACGACGATGAAGGGGTTGGTGATGGGCTACAACCGCGATACGCAGGACGACAAGCCGCCGCTCTTCGAGTCTCTGCAGCTATGCCTCGATTCCCTGCGTTTGATGACCGAGATGGTCGAGGGCGCTCGATGGAACACGGCAGAGATGGCCGCCGCGACGGTGGGCGACTTCTCCACAGCGACAGACCTCGCAGACTTTCTGACGCACGAGGGAATGCCGTTCCGCGAAGCGCACAAGGTGGTCGGAAAGGCCGTCCGGGCGTGCATGGAGCGCGGCATCGGTTTGGAGGATCTGACGAAGAAAAACTTGCAAGAAATCGCTCCATCTGTATCAGTTGAAGCGCTAAAGTTGCTCAAAACGGCCAACAGCGTCAAGTCCCGCGACTCCGAGGGCGGCACTGGCCCAAAGGCCGTCGCAAAGCAGATCAAGCAGGCGAACGGGTTGTTGAAATCCGAGGGATTCATGCAGCCGTACTAGGAGCGCGGCACTCCCGCGCGACCTTGCTCTCGGCTCTTCGGACAGCTTGCTTGCAATGCGTTTCGGGGCAACGCGACGAGAGCGTAGGTCCGATAGGACTTATACGACATATTGCCCAGGTCGCGTGGGCGCCCGCCATTATCGTGCCTCGCCTGACTTGCTGTCGCCTGGTAGTCGCCCGGTGGTCGCCCCCAGTTCATTCCTCATCCTTCATCCTCAAGCATTCGGCACTCAGAACTCGGCACTCGGCACTCAGCGCAACGCCCGAGCGGATTCGAAATCGTGCAGATGGAGCCGTCCCCTCAACCGCGCTCCTTCGATCCGCTCAGGATGACGGTCGAGGGGACTTGGCGAGGCACTCAGCACTCAGCACTCGACACTCAAAAGACGAACGGCGCGACAGCCCGTGAGTCCTCGGCCAACTACCTCGGCTCGACCCAAAGATGCCGTGCGACTTCTGCGCCGACGGTGACCTTCTTGCCGTTGACCTTGAGATGGATCAGTCGATCTATTTTTGTTGAACCGACCGCCTCAAACTTCACGCCTGGCTTCAGACCGATCTTCTCAAGGTGTTCGAGGAACTCCTTGCGCTCGTCGCTGATCCGCACGACGGTCAACGGACCGGATGAAGCCTCTTCGAGACGGAAACTGGAATCGGGAGCGTCCGCGTCTATCGGGTTGCCGTGGGGACAGGTCGTCGGATGGCCGAGCTTGTCGTCGATGATGTCGATGATGTCGTCGTTGATGTAGTGTTCCAGCTTACAGGCAAGTTCGTGAACGTCGTTCCAAGGAAGGCCAAGTTCGTCGACGAGGAACCGTTCGATCACGCGGTGCGCGCGCGTCATTTGTCGGGCCATCTTCTCGCCGTGCTTCGTCAGCTTGATGCCCTGATACGGCACGTGGTCAACCAGGCCGAGAGCGGCGAGCTTCTTGATCATGTTCGTCGCCGACGCGGGCGTGACGATCATGTAGGTCGCGATCTCGCCGGTTGTGACCTTGTCCATCTCCTTTTGCAAGCGGTAAATGCCCTCGACGTACTCTTCCACGCTCTCAGTGAAAAGTCGCGCAGATTTGTCCTGCTGACCGGGTCGGCAACTAGCAGGAACTCGCAACGTCATCGGATCGCGGGTCGCCATCGCCAGGATTATACTGGGCGGTTGCGAGCGCGCCTTCTCTTCTTGTCGCGAAACTTCTCAAACTCCTCTTGGAACGGCTGACTGTCGCTATTCAGCGTGGCCCAGGCATGGGACGCGATACCGATGCCCCATCCGAGTATCGACCACATCGCCCAGTCAATCCCCCCGTCAGCCATGACATCGATTCCAACGAGCAGCGCGTTGGTGACCACGTAGCAGAACAGGTGCTGGCGAAACTCGCGCCTTTGCTTGCGTCTGAATTCATCGAACTCATCGCGGTCGATCTTCTGCTGCAAGTACTCATCTTCGGCCTGTTGCAGATCCGAGTCGGATATTCCAAGTTCGTCCGCTGCTTCAAGCATTCGCGCGCGCAGGTCGCCGTGTGAGCCGCCCTGGCGTCGCACGGCCAGCTTTAGAATTTCATCGACGTCTTCGTCCGTCGTCAGTCGGTCTCGCGCGTCATCCATCGTTCATTCATACTGTATACGATTTGTTCACGCGCGGGATGCGAGCATTTATGGTCGATGACTACGCGATTGTGCCGGGCCATCAAAGAAAACCGCTAGACTGGTGCGAAGACGATGAAGAACCTGTTGACTGTTGCCCTCCTGGGGCTGGCATGTGTGTGCTTTGCTGGGGAAACCAAGCTGAAGGTGAGCGGCAAGTCCGGTTTGCGCGGCACGGGCACGCTGGTCAACAGAATTCAGGAGGACGGATCGAAATACGTCCAATTGACCCTCGAGCTGCGCAGCGCGGACGGGCAGATCGTCACGATAATTCAGGAGTCGGTCTACGACAAGCGCGGCTTCCCCATACGAAAGCTCCAGTCAGCGACCTCGCCGGGAGGATCGAAGCAGACGATCATCGCAACGTTCGACTCGACCGGAGTCAACCTCGAAATCCGTTCCGCGGGTGAGAGAGGCACGGGGCGCGTCGAGAGGCCGATTGGCAAACCGATCGCCGCTAAGTCAGAGTTCTGGTTCATCCGCGACAAGATTCCAGCAGGCGGACGCACGACCTTTTTCCGATTCGACTTGCAGACCCGCACATGGGTAGAAACGGTCGTCGTATATATGGGCGAGCGAACGATCACGGTGAACGGCAGACAGGTCAAGACGCACCTCGTCATGTACGACAAGACGAAGGCTTGGGTAGACGACGAAGGTGATCCGGTGCGCATCGAATTGCGGGACAGCGGCACGGTACTCGAGCGAGTTGACTGATATGACGAACCGGATTCGCGTTGGGGTCGTCGGCGCCGCCGGGCGCATGGGGTCCGAAACCTTGCGAGCGCTCGACTCTTGTGAGGATATGCAGCTGACGCTGGCCGTCGATACCGGCGAGAACGTTCAGTCGCCGCTCGTTGGCCTGTCGATCACGAACTTCCTGCCGGAGCCGGTCGAGGACTGCGACGTGCTGGTCGAGTTCACACACGCGGACAGCGCAACGGAGCACGCGGTGCGCGCGGCGAACAGCGGCGTGTGTCCGGTGATCGGGGCGAGCGGCCTTTCGCGATTGCAGCAGGAAGAAGTCTCCGACGCATGCAGACTGAATGGCGTCGGCGGGATTCTCGTGCCGAACTTTGCAATCGGAGCGGTGCTGATGATGCGGTTTGCGGAAGAGGCGGCCCGGTGGATGCCCGATGCGGAGGTGATCGAGATGCACCACGACGGCAAAAGGGATGCGCCGTCGGGAACCGGGATTTATACTGCGCAGTTGATCGCGTCGGCCCGCGGCGAGCCCGGTGAAGACCCGACGCAAGTCGTGAAGTTTGAAGGGGCGCGCGGCGCGTCCGTCGACGGTGTGCACGTTCACAGCGTGCGCCTGCCGGGCCTGGTCGCGCACCAGCAGGTGATGTTCGGCGGCCCCGGCGAGGTGCTCTCGATCCGCCACGATTCGATGAGCCGTTCGTCGTTCATGGAAGGGGTGAAGCTGGCTGTGCGAAAGGTGCAGGGCTTGAGCGATTTCGTCGTTGGGCTTGATAGATTGATGTGATCCGCAGGATAAGTCTTATAAGTCCTGTAAGACATATATTCGCCATGGAACAACTTTCTTCCGACCGATGTTATATACTGTCGAGAGCGATGGGGGCGTCAGGGTTCGACAGAGCCGGACCGACCCTTAGTTGCGAGCCGAGGCGCCGCTGGCCTCGTAAAAAGCGGCAAATAAACGTAACTGCGAACGATAACTTCGCCTACGCAGCCTAAAACTGCTGCGGGCCCTTTGGAACCGTTTTAGCCGGGTCTGAAGCTAGCCGCGTAAAAGCTGAATCGTCCGTTGAGGCTTCCGCCTGCAGCCCAGCGGCCTAAAAAAATCAGGCTAGGTGACCGCGTGGCCCGCCCTCAGGCATTAGCGGACTCTGAAAACTAGTTTGAGGGAGACGCTCGTGGACGCTTTGGGTACGGCGGTTTTGGAAGGGGGTTCAATTCCCCCCGCCTCCACCAGGGATTGAATAGAAGAACGGCCACCTAGCAATAGGTGGCCGCCTTCTTTTTCCCAACGAGGATGTCTAATACTTTTTCTCTTCTGACGCCTTCGGTTCGGCTCCCTCGGCTGCTCCCTCTGCGCCTTCCTCCGTCGCTTCGCCCTCTGCAGCCTCTTCGCCCTCCGCCAATTCCTCGCCCTCGGCGAGCTCTTCCTCGACAACGGCCTCTTCGCCCTCTGCTACAGGAACTTCGAGCGAAACCACCTTGGCTGGCGCGGTCGTCACGATGACCGCATCGTCAGGATGGATCGAGACTACGCCTTCTGGAAAATCAACGTCTGCGATCACGATCTTGTCGTTCGGTCCCATGCCCGAAACGTCTAGCGTGATCGAGGCGGGAATGTCACCGGGCCTCGCCTGCACCTCGATCAACACGAGTGGAACCAACAGAGTCGACTCGCGCTGTTTCACGGCTTCCGGCTCGCCCTCGATGATGACCGGCACCTGCATCTTGATGATGTCGTCCTCCTTGACCTCCTGAAGAGTCAAGTGCACGACCGCACGGCTGATGACGTCGCGCTGGACGTCTTTGATGACGACGTTCATTTGGCGAGATTCGCCATCGACGTCAAGACCGAAGACGGCGACACCGCCTGCGGATCGGATCGTTGACCTCACTTCGCTCGCGGTAGCCTGCACGAGGCGAGTGCCCTTCCCTTTGACGATGAGGGCCATCGGCAAGATGCCCTTCTTGCGCAAGCGGCGCACCTCTGCGCTATTCGCCCTCTCGCGACTCTGGACATGCAACGTAGCCATCAACAACTCCAACACGGCACCGCACTTCGGCGCCAACACAACGGGGCGATTATACCGGAGCCGGGTTCTTGCCTCCGGGCAGCTGGCGTCTCAGGCACCCGCCCAGGCGCGTAGAAAACGCTCCCTCGCGGCATGGGCGCGCTGGACGCAATCGGCGCCTACCGCGTTCAAATGCCCCATCTTCCTACCGTCTCGAACCTCGCGCTTGCCGTACCAGTGGACGAATACAGCGGCGTCTGGCCCCATCGCTGCGGCGACTGCGCCCCGGAGGTTGACAGCCCCCTCGATGCCCAGCAAATTTGCCATGCAGACCTCCTGTCCCGAGAGCGCTGGCAGCGGCAGACCCATGACGAGCCTGATGTGGGCCTCGAACTGGCTGACGCCTCCCCAGTCCAGCGTGTAGTGCCCGGCGTTGTGCGGTCGCGGTGCGATCTCATTGACCTCGATGTCGCCGCTCTCCAACTCGAACATCTCCACGCCGAACAGCCCGAACCCGTCGATCGCCTCGACCGCCGAGACGGCGACTTCGCGGGCGTCCGCGTCGCACGGCAGGACGAGGTCGCACACGAGATTGGACTGGCGTGTCTCGACCGTCGGAAAGCAGGTCGTCTGCTGGGCGCTGCGGCAGACCATGACGCTTAACTCACGCCGGAACGCCACGAACTGCTCTGCCAACCAGCCGCCGTCGCGCCAAAGGCGATTGAAGCTGTCCAGCTCGGCGAGATCGTTTGCGTAGCGCGTCCCTTTGCCGTCGTATCCGCCGAACCGAGACTTCAGCACCATCGGAAAACCGATCTTCGCCACTGCTTCCTCGCCATCGTCTGAAAGCGCGACAGCCTTCGGACTCGGCACGCCGTGTTTGTCGTATGTGCGCCTTTGCAGAAGCTTGTCCTGCGTCGTCTCCAGTGACGACGTTCCGGGCAGCAAGGCGCTCTCTTCGCGTCCGGCTAGCTTCATCGCGTCGCGGATCGTCTCCGCCGGAATGAACTCGTTCTCAAGCGTGACGCGTTCGCAAGAGCGAAACAGCTCTGCGACGTGCATGGTGTCACTCAGGCTGCCGGCGATCGCCTTGGCAACCTGGCTCGCTGGCGTATCGGTTCCCGGGTCGAGCGACAGACAAGCAAGGCCCATTCTCTGGGCGGCGTGAATCGACATGCGCGCGAGCTGGCCGCCGCCGAGGAAACCGATGTCGAACGGCCTCATCTCGTCGCGATCACCTGCTCAGGCCGCACATCGACGATCGTCGTGTGCTCCATGTCTACGTCTCGAATCACACCGATCAGCTCCGTGCCGATCACCTCGGTACCGAGCGCTTGGGCGCTGACTGAGATCGTTTGTACGAGCGAGTCCAGATGGGTTCGATCTGGCTGCGTCAGATTGAGGCTTACTTGCGACATCTCGCGCGATGGTATCGCAAGGCCGAGGGCTCGGACTCCGGCGAACCGCTCGTCGCCCGCCTTGCGGCCATCGCGAATTTCTTTGGCGATCTGCTTGGCGACTCGCCCGTCCTCGGCCTTGAGGTTCACGTTGATCGCGATGAGGAACGGCCTGAGCCCAAGCACAGTTGCGCCGAGCCGCTCGTGCGCGACGTTCGGGCCGAAGTCAGGTTCGATCTTCCGGTCCAAGAGAGAGCCGAATCCGCCTTTTCTGAGCGTTGGCAAGTCCGCTGCGTGGCGTCCGCGCTCTGACAGCTCGTACAGGAAAACCGGCACCTCGAACTTCTCGGCAATCGCCCCCCCGATGGATTCAACCCAGGCATGGAGGTCATTGTCGTCGTCTCGCCAAGGGTGAACGAAAGGACACACATCGAGCGCGCCGATCCGGGGGTGAACCCCGACGTGCCTGTTCAAATCAACCCTGTCGAACGCCTCCCCGCACATCGCGATCAGGCAGCCCTCAACGGCGTCGGTCGAGCCGGAAAAAGCGCTCACCGTGCGGTTGTGGTCAACGTCGGAAGCCAGGTAGTGCACGTCCACGGCGCGTTCGCTCAAGATCGAATCGAACCGCCGCAGCAAGTCCGTGTCGCGCCCGAAAGACCAGTTTGGCACCGTAAGAACCCGCATGCTTAGGCCAGACCGACGATGTTGTAACCACTGTCGACGTAGATCAGCTGGCCGGTCACGCCTCGACTTAGGTCGGACATCAGATAAACGGCGGTTGCGGCCACCTCGCTCTGGCCATAGTCGCGCTTCAACGGAGCCTTCTCCTTGACCGTTTCGATCATCTCGATAAGTCCTTTCACTCCACGAGCCGAGACCGTGTTCATCGGACCTGGGCTGATCGTGTTGACGCGAATACCCCGGCCACCGAGGTCCTGCGCCAAGTACCGAACCGTCGATTCCAGCGCCGCCTTTGCGACGCCCATTACGTTGTAGTTGCCGACAGCGCGCGACGACCCGAGGTACGACATGCACATCACGCTTGCGTCGTCGTTCATGATCGGTTCGAGGGCGCGGCAGAGCGCGACTAGCGAATAGCACGACACGTCCATCGCCACTGCGAATCCGCCGCGAGATGTTTCGATGAAACGGCCCTCTAAGTCCTCACGCTTTGCAAACGCGGCCGAGTGAACGAAGAAGTCGATCTTGCCAAGCCTGTCGCTGACGTCGCTGACCAGCGCTTCTATCTGATCGTCGTCGCAGAAGTCCACGCAGAACGTCTTCATCCGGTCGTTGCCCTCCGCTAGTGCGTTCACCCGCGACAGCGTCTTCTCATTGACTGCGCCAACGCCTACTTCGGCGCCGTGAAGCGTTGCGGCCTCGGCACACGCCCAACCAATGCTGTTCTTGTTCGTGACGTTGAGCACAAGACCCCGTCTGCCTTCCAGCAACATGCGTGGATTATGGCAAAAAAAGACGCCCCGCCGAGGCGGGACGCCGAATACCCGTTGTCAGCTGTCGCTGACTCGTGTTTTGCGGTTAGCTTGTTGTCCTCGGATGTTAAATCGCCCCTGTTGGCCCGTAAGCGAGGTGCAAAGCGAGCCTACATCCAGCACAATGGTTGGCGCAGGGAGCAGGCATCCTTAGGGCGGATCCGTGAATTCGCACCAGCGTCGAAAGGCGAAATCAGCCTTTGAATTTTGGTTGGCATAGCTATAATGAGGCTAGCGGACAGATGGCTGAGTGGTCGAAAGCGCTCCCCTGCTAAGGGAGTAGGAGGCGAAAGTTTCCTCCCGGGTTCGAATCCCGGTCTGTCCGCCAGAACGAATTCGCCGAAGCATGAACATCCTGTTGGCAGCTATAGCGCTGAGCACCGCGAGTCCGTCGATCGGGACTGACGAGCCTCTCGACACCTATCTCAAACTGAGAGCCGAGCACAAAATCGTCCAGTCCGCAGGCGTTGCGGCGTTGGAGACGCTCGTCGGCGAGCGAACGCTTGAGGTCTCTGGGACGGTGTCCGGAGCTATCGACGGTCCGGCGGGAATAACGCTGATCATCAACTCGACGACCGGAAGACCGATTCTCGTGGAGTGCAGCGAAGTTCCCGAGTGGCTGACGGTAGGCGGCGTCCGAGCCCGGCTTCTCGTGAGCGCCAGCAGGGCGACCGAATTCTCCGATCCGGAAATAACGCTGCTCGGCGTCATTCCTGAACACGAAATCGCGAAGTACGAGATGCGAAAAGCCGCTGAAGCGCGAAAACGGCAGGACGAGATCGCAAAGTCGAATTCAGAGCGGCCGAAGCAGTTGCCTGGCGAGATTCCGCTCCTCACGCAGCCGACAAAGGAGAACACACCGGTCATTTCTGCGCAGGTCGCGGCTGTTCTCCCCCAGTACATGGGGTTCATCCGGCACTACAACAAGAAGCTGTCGGATGACGAGGTGTATCAGATCGCGCTCGGAATCGTCGCATACTCCGTTCAGTACGGCGTTGACGCCAGGCTGATTCTCGCGATGGTGCTCGCCGAGAGCGGATTTGACCCGACCGTCGTCAGCGGCGCAGGCGCGATGGGGCTCGGCCAGCTCATGCCTGGAACGGCCAAGGCGCTGGGCATCGCCGACCCGTTCGACATCAGCCAGAATCTGTACGGGACCGTTCGCACGATCCGCGGTCATCTCGATCGCCAAGGGAAGGATGCCGAGGACGAGTATGAGAAATTGATTCTGGCGCTTGCGGCGTATAACGCCGGGCCAGGAGCGGTCAAAAAGTACGGCGGCATCCCACCCTACAAAGAGACCGAAGCGTACATCGCAAAGGTCGTCAAGATGTACCGGCGTCTATGCGGCTACAGCGACGACTAGGACGAAGGCTTTGGCGTAAAGCTGGTACCGCATCCGCAAGACCGCACCGCGTTGGGATTGTCGAACGAGAACCCCCCGCCGATTAGATTCCCGGTCCAAACAAGCGTCGCGCCGTTCAAGAACGCTGCGGACTTGGCGTCGCACACGAACTCAACGTCGTCGATTCGCTTAGAAAGATCGAACTTGGACGGTTTCGTGTCCAGTCGAAAAACGTATTCGAGCCCGCTGCACCCACCGCCCTTCACTCCGAGTCGGACAAAACAACCTGGCTCGCCCTTTCGTTCGATGAGCCTCTTGACCTGCGCTAGCGCCTCTTCGGTAATCGATACCGGAAAGTCGACCGGATTCGGCGTTTCGGACACAGCGTTCTCCATGGACTTGCGGTGAGTCGCTACGACTTGCCCCTCCCCGGTCCTGTGGCAGAACCGGACGCTGCGCTCAAGTGTATCGGAATCGGTGAGCTGTTGCAGATAATCTGATCCAATGTGAGACGGTCCGTCACCGAGTCCACCGCCGATTGGATGTCGCTCCAAAGGGAGTGCAGTGCGCAGTCAGAAGTATGCACACATTCGTCGACCGTGCCCGAATATCTCGAACAGTGCTCATCGGCGAACAGCCGTCCACCGAGGCAATCCAAGGCCTCTCGAATTCTGATCTGTGAGGCGGGACGGGCCAGGGCGTATCCGCCAGCTTGGCCACGCGTGCTGTTGATAAACCCGCTCTTGCGAAGAAGCGCGAGCAGCTTCGCAACGTGGGACTGCGTCAGTCCCTCGGCCTTTGCTATTACCGGGATAGTCATCGTGCCCCCATCGTCAGCCCCCGCAAGCGTCACAAGGCATCGAAGCCCGTACTCTTCCTGTGCACTGAATTTCATCTTGCTTTCACGCTCCTGCCCTGTGAATCAACCTGATTGTGACTCTGTATTATATTCATTATATTGTTGGCAAGGTTACGGCTGTATTTTACATCAAGCCCAACTCTAGCCTGATATGTTCCGGAATTCTGTCGATTGTGAACGGCGGGTCCCACACCATGGTGACCTTGCACTGCTTGACTCGATTCACTGCCGCCGCACTGTTTTCGACCTCGAGCGGCAGCGTCTCGGCGACCGGACAAGCAGGCGATGTCAGCGTCATGTCGATTCCCACGTTCCCTGCCTCATCAACCTCGATTCCGTAAATCAAGCCAAGATCGTAGACGTTGACGGGGATTTCGGGGTCGAACACGGTCCTGATCGCCTCGATCACCTCGGACTCGACCATCGAACGCTCGATGGAATTCAGCTTGTTTTCGTCCTTCACTCGATCAATTCGGTCTGGCATTTGTCTTTTCACTCGGTCGTAACTGGGTCAGGGTCTTGCAGCAACGCGCTCTTCAGGGCGTGCCAGGGCAGGGTCGCACACTTGATTCGATTAGGATACTGCCGTACGCCCGAGAGGCAGTTTAGCTCGCCCAAGTCGTCTGAATCGCCGTCTGCTGCACCAACAACGGATTTGTGGAATCGATCGAAAAGCTCGAGCGCCGCCTCGACCGGTTTGCCCTTGACCAGTTGGGTCATCATGGAGGCGCTGGCCGTCGAGATGGCGCAGCCGCTACCGGAGAACCGAATCTCCTGGACCACACCGGCTTGAACCGTAATCTGGACCTTTACGTGATCCCCGCAGAGGGGATTGAAGCCCTGTGCCGTGTGGGTTGGATTCTCGATCTCTCCAAAGTTCCTCGGCTTGCGACCGTGGTCCAAGATGATCTCTTGATACAGATCGCTGAGGCTCAAGAGAAGATCTCCTTGGCGTGTGCGACGGCGGAGACCAGCTGATCGACGTCTTCGACAGTGCTGTACGCAGCAAACGACGCGCGCGTGGTCGCGGGTACGCCCATCCTTCTCATCAACGGCATGCAGCAGTGGTGGCCTGCCCTAACGGCGACGCCGTACTTGTCCAAGACCGTGCCGACGTCGTGCGGGTGAGCGCAGTCCATGACGAACGAAACTATGGCAGCTTTGTTCTTCGCCTCGCCCACAATTCGCACGCCCCCGAGTTCGCGCAGCGCCGACTCCGCCTTTCGCATCAGCGCATCTTCGTGCTTGGCTGCAGCATCTACTCCGATTCCACCGATGAAGAGGAGAGCTTCGCCAAAGCCGATGGCTCCGGCTACGTGCGGGGTTCCCGCCTCAAACCGTCCCGGCGGATCTGCGTATGTGATTTCACCTATCGCTACCGATTTAATCATCCCTCCGCCGCCCTGATATGGCCGCATTGCATTCAGTAGCTCTTTACGACCGTAGAGAGCGCCAAAGCCCATCGGACCGTACACTTTATGGGCGGACATCGCGTAGAAATCGACGTCCAACGCCTGGACGTCTACCGGAACGTGCGCCAGCGCCTGCGCGCCGTCGACGACGGCAACGGCACCGACGGAGTGCGCCATTTTGACGATCTCCCGAATCGGAGAGATCGTGCCGGTTGCGTTGCACACGTGCTTGACCGCAACCGCTTTCACCCGCTCGGTCAGCATGCCCTCCAGCTCTTCGAGGTCCAACTCCGCCGAATCTGTCACGGGAATCGATCGCAAACGCGCTCCCGTCTCGTCAGCCACCAACTGCCAAGGCACTATGTTCGAATGGTGCTCGAGCCCTGAGATCAGTATCTCGTCGCCTTCGCGCAAATTGGCCTTTCCCCAAGAGCTGGCGACGAGGTTGAGAGATTCCGTGCACCCCTTCGTGAATACGATTTCGTCTACCGACGCAGCGTTGACGAAGGCTCGGACGTTCTCGCGGGCCCGCTCGAACCCCTCAGTCGCCCTATCGCTCAAGGCATGGGCGCCGCGGTGTACATTCGCGTTGTCATGGCGGTAGAACCGATCCATTGACTGCAACACGACCTCAGGACGCTGGGCGGATGCCGCGCTGTCCAGATACGCCAACGGATAACCATTGATCGTTTGGTGAATGGCCGGAAACTGATCTCTTACTCTTCCAACGTCCAAAAGCTGTGCCTGCATATCAAAGAACCGGAAACCCTAGTATCGCGAGCAGGATTCCACGAGTTCAGTTTAGCTTGGAATTCTCGCGCCTGATCGATTCTTTACAAAAAAAGGAAGTTTGATGAGAATTGGTGGGCCCGACGTGATTCGAACACGTGACCTCACCCTTATCAGGGGTGCGCTCTAACCAACTGAGCTACGGGCCCGCAAGCGGGTGAATTCTACCAGAATTGTCGGTTCAATCCGAGTCCACCGGGAGTCGTTCGGGCCTGATTCCCGACTAGGCCCGGTCAGTCATGTCCTTGGTGTGCCGTGACCATTCTCGTCGATGGAGCGTCCGAATAGCAGAGCGCATAGACAAACACGCAATGCCCTCGATATACTCCTGTAAGTCAGGTTGTACGGAACGTGTAGCGATGAAGATTCTTACGATGGCTTTGATACAGCGATTTCTGTTGGCGATATTAGCGTTGACGTTCGCAGGAACGGCTTTAGCGGACTTTGACGGACCTGCGCCTATCGCCTGGCGCTGGGCGGAGCGAATCAACGCCCGGCCATCTGGTTCTCCGATTGTCGAGAACGGTCGCGTATATGCGGCAGTTGGGTCGCGCATGTACTGCCTCGACCTGGAGACCGGCAATCAGATATGGCGGTACCCACTGGGCGCGCCTCTCGAAACCAACTTTCTCACCGGTGCGATGTTGGCCGGCGACGTGCTGATAGCCGCCGACGATGACAAGACCGTGTACGCCGTCGACAAGGAGACTGGAAAACGCCTGTGGCTTTACCTTGCGGACAGTTCTATCATCTCGACTCCAGTTTTCGCTGCTGACAGCGTCGTGTTCGGCATGGCGAGCGGTGAAATCATGGCCGTCAATCTGACGACGGGCCAACCGATCTGGCCCAACGCGATCAATCTAGGCGAAAGCCTGTACTCCTCGATGGACACATGGCAGGACAACGTCATTGTCTTCACCAGCGCAGCAAAGATTTACTCGATCAGCATCGTCACGCGCCGGATCAACTGGGTCAAGAGCTTCACGCGTCTGTCGCCGACGGTCGGAGCGAAAGTCTACGGCGACGTGATCTATCTCAATTCGGACAACTACGTGAACGCTCTGCGAGCGAACTCGGGACGCCCGATCTGGCAGAGGCTGATCAGAGGACGTCTGTTATATGAGCCCGCCGTCTCGACAACTGGAGTTGCCGTGGTAACAGAATCGGGAATCCTCTACTCGCTCAATATCGGCAACGGACGCCTGATGACCGGCAACGGCGTTGACCTTGAATCGCTGCCAGTTTCCAGCCCGCTGTACGCTGGCGACCACGTAATCGTGCCAACCGCTAACGGATCGGTCAACATGGTCCATCCGGTCACTGGCGACGTCGTTTGGAACTTCACCGTACCGCCGATGATCAAGGGTCTTAAGTACACGGTGAGCGGTGGCGGCACCGGTGCAGGTGCCGGTGCTGGCAGTGGCACTGGCCGGGCCGGAGACGGTGGCCTTGGTGGAGGAGGTGGAAGCGGGGGCCAAACTGCCGGCAGCAGCGACGACGCTGAAATCGAAATCAAGTACGTGATCGCAGCCGCTGCGCCAACGATCGTTGACGACACCATGCTCATGCTTGCCCGCGATGGCAGCATCCTCTCATTCGACGATAAATTCGGCGTCGATCTGACGCCTCCGAGCGTGAGGATGGCGTGGCCGAACGCTGGCGATCAGATTTCTGGAGCACCTCCGACGATTCTCGTATTCATTGCGCAAGACCTAGGATCTGGAATCAACTTCGACACGCTGCAGGTTGCGATCAACGGCACGATCTACAATCACGAAGTGGATCGCGAAGGGCGGATTTGGATTCGGATTTACTCGAACACCGTTAATCGGCCAATGGCTGAAGGCAGAGCGCAAATCAACGTCAGCCTCTCGGACTGGATGGGCAATCGCAGCGCCACAACCTTCGTGCTGACCGTTGACAACGATATCCGTACGGCCTTGGGCGGTCCAAGACGACTGGATGACAACACGGGCGATGCTGGCAACCGCGGCGGATTGGGCGGCGGTGGCGGTGGTTACGGTGGCGGACGCGGAGGCGGAGGCGGAAGAACCGGCGGAGGCGCATAACCACGCAAAATCGCCCCTCGACACTCTTTTGGCAGTATCTGCTCGCCGCGGAGTTGCCGGCATCGAAGTCCCAAGAGATCCTTCAATCTCTTGGGACTTCGAACGTTGACCCAATCTCTTTCTTGAGATCACATAGGTATGTCAGCGACGGCGCCCGCCAGAAGATGCAGAAGATCGATCCCGAACTGCTGGAGAAGTCGGTGCGCTCAGGGGTGCACATCGTCACAGAAGAGTCGTACGGGCCGGACCTGCTCGCCATACAAAACCGTCCGCCGGCGATGTTTGCTTGGGGCGACGCCTCGGTCCTACAGCGGCCAATGATCGCCGTCATCGGCACAAGGGCTGCCACAACGTACGGCAAAGCTGTTGCTCGAAAATTCGCCGGCGCGTTTGCGCGCTCCGGTGCGGTCGTTCTCAGCGGCGGCGCCCTGGGCATCGACGCGCAAGCGCACGAGGGCGCCTTGGAAGCAGGCGGACCAACGATCGCGGTCCTCGCCAACGGCGTGGAACACGCTCAACCCCCGAAGAACAAGCCGCTGTTCAATAGAATCCGAGAGTCCGGATGCCTGGTCAGTCCGTTCGCCGTCGGCATGCCTGCCCTGGAGTACTGCTTCCCGATCAGGAATAGCCTGATCGCTGCCATGGCGAAGGCCGTTCTACTGGTCGAAGCGCCCGAAAGGTCGGGCGCGTCCATGGCGTGCACCGCCGCAGCAGAGCTGGGGCGCCCGGTCTACGTCGTGCCAGGCACGATCGACATGCCGCACTTCCGCGGATCGCACAACATGATTCGCGACGGAGCGACGCTCGTCTACCATCCGGATCAAGTCTTGGAGGATCTGCAACTTGAGCCGCTCGGAGAGGAACCGGTCGAACGGGACTTGACAAGCGTGCAGCAAAGCATCGTCGACGTCCTGTCGGCAAATCCGCAGCCTGCGGACGTGATCGTCAGCGAGCTTGGGCTGGAGTCACCCGAGATTCTCTCCGAGTTGACGCTGATGGAGTTGGACGGGGTGGTTGTAAAAACGGAACTAGGGTATTCAATCAAGCCGTGAACGAAGTCGTAGACACGTTAGGCTCAGAAGGATTCGGCACGTATGAAGTCGATTGGTCCGTAACGCCACCCGGCATAAAGCGAGTCGACAAGCAGCCTTCCGCTCTCGTGATCCCGGGTTTCGTCGATATTCACATCCACGGCGCGTACGGGATCGATTTCATGTCAGCCTCCCAGAGCGATATGCTCGATCTTTGCGAGAGGCTCGAAGAAGTCGGATACGAGATGTTCTTGCCCACGACGGTGACGGCAGCAGCAGCAGACGTTGCGACCGCGCTGTCGAACATACCAGATCATGGTCTGATCGGCGGATTCCATCTGGAAGGGCCGTTCATCAGCACGGAGTACCCTGGAGCTCAGCCAAAGGAGCACATTTGCGAAGCACCCGATGGCCCCGGCGAGTGGGATGCGATACTGGACGACCCACGGCTGAAGGTCGTCACGATCGCGCCAGAGACTCCTCGCGCCCTGCAACTGATCGCCAAGCTCAACTCCAACGGCGTCATCGCGAGCATGGGGCACACGAACGCCACGCACGACGAGGCGCGTGCGGGTTTCGACCACGGGGCAGCGCACACCACTCACACGTTCAACGCAATGCGCCCCCTCCACCACCGAGAGGCTGGCACCGTCGGTTACGCGCTGCTCAACGACGCGCTGCGGTGCGAGCTCATTTACGACCGGCTGCACGTGTCCCCCGAGGCGGCAGGGCTTCTGTTCAAGAGCAAGCCGCCTGGCGGGGTCCTTGCTGTCAGCGACAGTACAATGGCGACCGGCATGCCACCTGGCCAAAAACTGAACATGTGGGGAATGGAGTGCGTCACTGGCCCAAAAGAGGTGAGGTTGCTGTCGAACGGCGCGCTAGCGGGCAGCGCCATCACGCTCCTTGATGCATTCCGCAACCTGCACGACGACTTCGGCCCGGAAATCGCGATACGCGCGTGCTGCCTGAACCCTAGGTCTGCGCTGAGGCTTAGCGATCCGCCGAGTGTGTACTTGGAACTGGACAAAGAGCTGGGAATCGTCGAGCGCCGAATGATGAAACCATGATCGGTCAGTGCGTATGAAGCCAGAGGAAACCAAAAGCGGCGGTTCTCGCACGGGTGTCCTAGGCAGACTCAGTCACCGGCTGCTCGGCAGTCCGATACACAGACGATTCGCCAGCCACGAGCGAATGGTGATCCCGATCGCTTTGGCCGTGTTCGCCTCCGACGCCCTCTCGTCGACGGCGTACGCGAGCGAGGAGATTATGCACCAGCTCAAGGCCCAAGGGCCTGGCGCAATGTGGTATCTCGTCCCGATTTCCGGCGCGCTCATCTTGCTGCTGTGGACGGTTATCTTCAGCTACTATCAGACGATCAACGCGTATCCTAAGGGCGGCGGCTCGTACCGGGTCTCTTCAGAAAACCTCGGAAAGAGCTTCGGACTCGTTGCTGGCGCCGCTCTGCTGATCGGCTACGTACTCACCGTTGCCGTTTCCGTTTCGGCTGGAGCAAGCGCGATCATTGCCATGGCCCCCGGCACGCACAGCTTCGCGGTTCTGATGGCGTGCTCGGCGGTCATCGGGATCACATTTGTCAATTTGCGCGGTGCGAAGGAGAGCGGCGCGGTCTTTGCGCCGCCAACGTACTCTTTCATCCTCCTGATCGGCGTTGTCATCGGCCTTGGCGTTTGGCAGGCGACCATGGGCGGGGCTGAACGAGCGATGCCTGAGTTCGACGCGAGTGCGACGATGAAACCGCTGGCCGGGCTGTTCCTGGCGCTCTTTCTGTTCAAAGCGTTCGCTGCCGGCTGCACTGCGCTGACTGGGACGGAAGCGATCGCCGACGGCGTCATGGCGTTCAAGGCGCCGGAGGCGCGGAACGCCTCGAAGACGATCGTCGCCATGGGCTGCGTCATGTCCGTCCTGTTCGGAGGGATCTCCTGGGCAGCGTACTACTTCGGTATCACGCCGATGGAATTCACCGACGCCAATTACCGGCCCGTCATAGCCCAGATCGTCGTCGAGATGGTCGGCGAGGGGTGGCTGTTCTACGCTACTCAGGTCGCGACGGCCATGATCCTCGTCTTGGCCGCAAACACCGGTTACGCCGACTTCCCGCGCCTTTCGATGTTCATCGCCCGCGACGGCTATATGCCTCGGCAGCTCGCTTCGCTCGGAGACCGACTGGTCTACCAAAACGGGATCATCTTGCTGGCGGTCCTGTCAATCGTGCTGATCGTCGCGATGCGGGCCGACACACACGCGCTCTTGCCCATGTACGCGATCGGCGTGTTCTTGTCGTTCACCCTCAGTCAGGCCGGAATGGTGAGATGGTGGAAGAAGCGGGGCCGGACGTCTTGGAAGAAGTACGTGAGCCTCTTTGGCGCAATCGTGTGCGGAGCCGTCGTCATCGTGCAATTGCTGACGCGCTGGACCGAGGGTTCGTGGATAACTATAGCGGCGATCGGACTGGTGATGTACGGCTTCATTCGCATCAAACGACATTACGATTACCTCGCTCGAGAGCTGAACATTCGTCCGGGGGATGAGGCCGTCACGTACACAACAACCGTCTTGCTGTTGGTGCCCAGGCTGCACCGCGGCGTGCTCAAGGCGATTTCGTACTCGCGGACCGTTTCCGACGACGTGCGCGCGGTTCACGTCATCCTGGACTCTGACAGTGTTGCGCAAGTAAAAGAGGAGTGGCAGAAGATCGGCGCCGACATGCCGCTGGTAATATTGGAATCGCCGTATCGATCACTGATTCGACCGATACTAGAGTACGTCGATCAAACGATTGAAGAGGCAGACGACCCGAACCACATGGTGACGGTGATCGTAGCAGAGGCAGTGCCCAGGAATCGATTGCAAAGCCTGCTGCACAGCAACGTAGGACTGTTCTTGAAGCTGGCTCTCGGGGGGAGGCGGAACGTAGTGATTAGTAGCGTGAGGTACTTCCTCTAATGATAGTTGAATCGTACGAAGACGTGATCATCCTCTCAGGGGCGTTGCGCTCGAACTTTTGGGAGACGATCCACACAGCGATCTCTCTGACGTTGAAGCGTCATCCGACCGGCGTCATCATCGACTGCAGCGGAATCACGGAGATCACGCCAGACGGAGCGGAGACGTTTCACGATGCCATCGACTTCGTCGCAGAGCACAAGCAGGCAAGGATCGTCGTCGCAGCAGTATCCGAGGAGATGTTGGAAGTCTTGCGCAGCGTGCCCGAAGTGCGCTCGCAACTACCGATCGCCGAGACCGTTGAGGCCGCGCGCAAATCCTTAGACCTGCTGGTCGAGAACGACGACGACGAACCGAAAAAACGGAAGCGAGAGCCGGAGGTGCGAGCCTACGACCGCATAATCCTCGCCGTGCTATCGGGCGACGAGAGCGACGAAGAGCTGTTTCACGTCGCTAACGAATTCGTCAGTACGCTCCCTGCCAAGGTCGTTCTGCTATTCCCGATCATCGTGCCGCGAAACTTGCCGCTTCAGGCTCCGATGCCGGAGCTGGAAGACCGTGCTGTTCGGGCGTTCGACACTGGCAAGGAACGGTTGAAGCAGTACAAGACCGCGCACGAACTGCGCTTAGAGCGGGCTAGGGACCTGCCGGGACTCATCCATGACGTGGCCGAAGAGGTCGACGCCGCTCGCGTGATCTTTGCGCTTTCGAAAAGAAGTCCTGACCAGCAGGAAGAAGGCATTAAACTGATCTCAGCCATCTTGCAGAGAGTGAACCGGTCGGTCGTCATCGTCCGCGGCGCGGTGCGCGACTAATCGCTGGCGGCCTTCTTCAACCGATCCAAGACGGCCTCCCAATCCGGCGACTCCGGCGGCATCTCCACGGCGATTTCACGCACGCCGTCTTGATCAAGGCTTCTCAGTGCCGCGTACAGGTTGGCAGCATAGGCCCGAGGGTCCAGCGGCATACGAATCTGACCCGAGCACGGCTCACCTTGAAGCTTCAGTCCAACTTGGCCGTCGGCTACAGCGGTCACAAGAATGAGTTTCGCCTGCGGCGCGTAGTGCCGAGGGTACATTCCGGGGCTAGCTTTGACGTTTGGCGGAGGGTGATGGCCAAGCGGGCCGCCAACGACCGCCTGTACTTGAGCCCGGGTGACACCTCCGGGCCGCAGCACGCGCGGATGATCGCCGGAGAGATCAACGACCGTACTCTCGAGCCCGACGTCGCACCGCCCACCGTCCAAAACCATCTCTGCGCCCTCGCCGATCTGAGGATCGATCGCGTCGGCTGAAGTAGGCGACAGACCCATGAACGGATTGGCGCTTGGGGCAGCGATCGGTCCGCCAACCTCCCGGATAAAGTCGAGGGCGACCGGGTGCTGAGGAACTCGAACTGCGATGGTATCCAGTCCTCCCGTCGTCTCCTTCGGCACGGTTGCCTTTCGTGGGAGCACGAGCGTAAGCGGCCCCGGCCAGAACCGCTCCGCAAGCCGCTCGCAAGCGTCCGGCCAAGATTCCGCGACATCGCCGAGGCTGTCAAAGTCCGCAATGTGAACGATCAACGGATTCTCCGTGGGGCGCCCCTTCACCTCGTACACCTTGCGAACGGCCTCAACGTTCAGTGCGTCACAGGCCAGTCCGTACACGGTCTCCGTCGGAATCACGACGAGCCCCCCTTCGCGCAGGACGCGGGCGGCCTCCTTGATACTCTCTGTAGTAGCCTTCTCTATCCTCACTGAACGGCTTTCAGCATAGCCTCTCGCGGTGCGGATTTGCCCGTCCACCACTCGAACGACCGGGCCCCCTGGGCAACTAGCAGCGCTCTGCCGTCCAACGCGACTTGGATACCGTACCGCTGCGCTTCGCTCTGAAACACCGTCGGCCCATCCGCATAGAAGACATCGATAGCTACGGCTCCCTCGGGCGCTTGGTCCCAAAGTACGGGAAGGCTCTCTCCGGCCATGCTCGCCGACGTCGCGTTGACGATGATCTGACAGCCATCTGGGTCTGGCACATCGAGGACAGTTGCGGACACGCCGCGCTGTTCGACCACTGCGTCGATTTTCTTGCGCGTTCGATTCCAACACGCGACTTCGAACCCTGCGTCCGCAAGCGCTACTATGAACGCCTGTGCCGTTCCCCCAGCGCCGAGCAACAGCAGCCTACACGGTGTTGCAACGTCGAGGGACTTGATTACGTCGAGAAAGCCCGGGGCGTCTGTGTTGATCGCCTCGCGATCTGAGAGGCGCAACGTGTTTACAACGCCCATGCGCCGTTCCAAGTCGGGAGTGTTCATCGCCCATCGGAACGCCGCTTCCTTGAGCGGAATGGTCACGTTGACTCCGAAATAACGGAGTGACAAGAGATGCTCCATCGCCTCGTCGAACTCCTCGAGCGGCACGCGAACAGCGATGTATTCATCGGCCAGGCCATGCGCGCGGAACGCGGCGTTCTGCATCTGTGGGGAGAGCGAGTGGGCGACGGGATCGCCGACAACCGCGTACTTTGCTGCGGGAGCGCTCCGCCATTCGTGTGCTTCGTTCATGGTGTTTTCTTGAACGCGTAGAAGCGCTGACCTGTAAAATTCCATACCGCAACGGTTGCAGCGGCGAAAATGATCGCAAGCCGGAACGACCACCTTTCGCCGCCAGGCATAACCGCCGAGAAGAACGTCGTGAGCGCCGTGTTCAAGACCAGTCCAGTGACAGCTACCATCAGGAACTTCCCGAACTGGATTCCTCGCTCCTCCTTGCTGCGAATCCTGAACGTCCACCTGCGATTCCAGACGAAGCTGTTGACGATCGCGACCGCCGCTGCGACGCCCGAGATCGGAACTATGGCAGCAAGAATCGGCTCACGAGCAGCGAATCCAAAGAGCGTCGGCAGGTTGTCGACCAACCACCGGCCAAGCGCGTCGCTCATCTGACCGTCGCCGTACGGTATTGCGAAGCGCAGAGTCATCTTGATGCTGTAGTCGATCACGAACGATGACCCGCCGACGATGCCAAACTTCAAAACCTGCCAGAACAGGTCTCCACGAAAGAACCCCGGCTTGCTGCCCGCAGGCTGCTCGATGAAGTCGAAGATCACTCGACCGATCACGCGCTCGATGTTCCGACTGACGATCCGCGTTCCAAGAAACTCGCGCTTGGCGACAGGGCGTATCCATATCGCGTCGATCCCTGCGCGGTTTGCGCCAAGCACGTCCGTCAAGAGCTGGTCGCCGATCATCACCGCCTCCTCTGCAGCGACGTTGTATCTTTCCAACGCCATGAAGTACATCTGTCTGCTCGGCTTGAACTTCGCGCGGATGTACTGCACGCCGAGCATTTCGCTCAGAACCTTGAGACGCTCCGGGTGGCGGGTGTTGCTGAGGATGCAGAACTGGAAGCCAAGGGACTTCCCCTGCGCCAGCCACTTCAACACGGCGGACGGAACGTCGTTGCCCCGCCACGGCAGAAGCGTGTTGTCCACGTCGAGCATGATCAACGTCTTGCCGGATGCCTTCAGTGCTTCAAGGTTCACTTCTTGGACTGTCGCGAGAGACTCGTGCGGGCTGAACTTGCGCAGCATGCTCGGCATTTCGTCGCGTGCGTACTTGCCGGTTTGGAATCGGCTCAAGGCTGTGCTACCTCGGCTGGCGGAATGAACTGGTCAGGGTTGCGAATCGCCCTGCGATGCTCGTCGTAGCTCTTCGTGAAGATGTGCTCCATGCTACCGGGCGGCGCATAGTAATAGTAGTAATCGTGCTCGGCGGGGTTTATCGCTGCCTTGATGCTTCGCCACGCCGGCGAACCGATCGGCCCCGGCGGCAGGCCACTGTTGCGGTACGTGTTGTATGGCGAGTCGACGGTTCGCGTCTCCCCTGCTTCAAGCGTGCGCCACTCCTGTAGCGCGTACATGATCGTCGCGTCTATGTCGAGCGTCATGTTTGCCTTGAGGCGGTTTTCGATCACGCCGGCGATCATCGGCCGGTCCTTCTCGACTGCGGCCTCCAGCTCGATCATCGATGCAATAGTGATGAAGTAGCGTACATCTGGTGGCGCCCACCCCGCCCGCAAACCTACGTCTTCGTCCCACTTGGATAACTTAACGAACTCGTCCAACACCTTTGTTTCGAACGTCCGCAGTTGCATCAGGATAACGTTCTTGGCACCGAGCAGCGGAGGAAAGTCGTACGTGTCGGGATAGAGATACCCTTCTAGCGAACCCTCAGGCAAAGGAAAGTCGACTGCGTCTTCAAACTTCGAGGGATCGTTTGCAAGCGCAATGTACTCTTCAGCCGAACAGACGTTGTGGTCCTCCAGCACCTGCGCTGCGCGCGCGATCCACCAGCCTTCAGGAATGCGCACCATCTGCACGAGCGGCGAATTCATCGCCTTCAAGATCTCGTCGGTCGTCATTCCCGGGTGAAATCGATACGTGCCAGAAGACGGCGGCACGCCTTTCTTCTGCAGGCGGCAGTACAGCAGAAACACGCGCTCGTTGCGGATCACGCCGCGCAGGGCAAGATCGGCGACCGCGCCAAAAAACGTAGACCCTCTGTCGTACCGGATGAGAAACTCTTCGCCCGGCGGGGTCGGCCTCAACCCCTCGATGTACCATGACCGGGTCAGGAGGCCGGCTACCACGAGGCCGACGGTCAGGCCTCCGGAAAAGTACAGCCAGCGTTTACCTCTCTTGGTCAAAGAACCTCTCCAAAATCCTGCACGCTGCCTCGCCGTCCACCTTTCTTCGTCGTTCGCTAGCCTTCAGCCCTGCGTCCTGCATCGCTTGTTCCGACTCGCCGCTGGTCAGGGACTCATCGACGTACTCGACCCGTCTGTCGAGCTTCACGATTTCGTCGCCAAGCATTCTGCATACGCGCGACATCTTAGTCTCCTCGCCCGAATCAAGCGCTAGTCCAATCACGATGGCATCGGCGTTTTCGGCAGCGGCGATCTCGACAAGCGCCTTCGCGTCGAGAGCTAGAGTTCCAGACGCGTCGAGGTTCGGTTTCGCACTCACGATTCCGAATTCGGACTCGCCTGTAGCGAGTCCGATGTGCCTGCCGCCGAAATCGACGCCGAGAACCCTCATCGGTCGCCTGCACCTCCCAAGTCGTCCATCTCTCCAGAGTTTGACGCATGGTGGATCAATGCGTTTAGGCACCGACGCAGTTGAGCTGCTTACAGGTCACTTAAGTTTCAGCGTGCGCTCGATGAGGTCGAAGCCGGGCTGTAGCATATCGCGGTCTGTCTCGTAGGCGAATTCTGTAACTACGAGGGTCTTTTCACCCTCACTGTAGCAGAAGATGCGGCAACTGACGCTTGCGCCGATCGTGCGTCCCTTCTTGTACACTCCCTGGCCTTGAAACGACCCGTAGGTGTCGAAATAAACCGTCTCAGAATTCTTGAGATAATCCTCCCAAGTCACTAATTGCTCCACTAGGGTTTCTTGCGGATCGGAATTGAACTCTTCAAATGTGACCGCGACGTAAGAGCCGCCAGGCGTCTCGATGTAAACGTAGTGATCAATATCATAATACGGCGTTTCTGGGTCGGGTACCCAGTTGCCGGGGTATTGAAACTCGAACGCCGCACGGTCGACTGACGCAGGATTCCGGACGTCCGCGTCTTCTTCGACCATGTCGAACCCGCTGAACATCTCCTTGCCGAACTCCGAGGTCGCAACCCCGATAATGAACCCCAGAACACCACCCCCAAACGCACAGACCGCCGCGATCAGAGCGACGATTCCCCAATTCGGCCTCGACATGCTTGAGAATCTACCATCCTTGCGTCTCGCGCTGCGCTGACACGCGTTCCTGACTCGCGCTTCGCTGACACGGGGAGCGTCGCCCGGCATCGTGGATGCGTCGGCCGCTTTGCTGTCGCCTAGTTGTCGCCTAGTCGTCGTCCCTTTCATCATTCATCCCTCATCATTCATCCCTCATGCCTCTGCCAACTGCCAACTGGAGGGGCGAACGGCGCGACAGCCCGTGAGCATCCGAGCGGTCATTTGGCCTGCCGGGTAGCCTCGCGCACTATGATCCGCATCGAGAGCCTGCACGTCTATCCGGTTAAATCCTGCCAGGGTATCTCCCTACAAGAGGCGACCGTCGGGCCGCGCGGGTTTCTCTTCGACCGCCATTGGGTCGTTGTGGACGGCGACGGCAAGAAGCTCACCCAGCGCGACATCACTTCGATGGCGACTGTGGGAACTTCGCTCTCTTCCGCCGCTCTCACGCTTTCTGCTCCGCATCATTCGGATATTTCTGTTCCTCTCGCAAACGAACTCTGTGTGCGAATGAACGTGGACGTATGGGGCAACGAATGCACGGGACTCGATGAAGGCGACGAATCCGCCGCGTGGTTCTCCTCGGTGCTTGATTCATCTTGCCGGCTGTTGCGATTTGATGAGACGTCTTTTCGCGAATTGGATCCGGAGTGGATCGGCGACACGAAGGCGACCGCCGCGTTCTCCGACGTGCTCCCTTTCCTGATCGTCAACACCGCGTCGCTCGACGCGCTGAACGAGATGCGCGCCGCGCGCGACATGCCGCCTTGCCCGATCGACAGGTTCCGCGCCAACATCGTGCTGAGCGGTTTGGAGGCGTGGGCGGAGGACGATGTCCCAGCGCTCCAAATCGGTGAAGTCAAGATCGATCTGACAAGACCGTGCAGCCGCTGCAGAGTTCCGAGCATCGATCAACAGACCGGAATCGAAGAGGACTACGGAAACCTCGAAGTGCTCGCCGAAGAGCGGCGGTTCAAGAACTACATCGACCGCCCCGGCGCGATGTTCGGCGTTCAGGGGATGTGCACGCGCGGCGAGAGCAGGACTCTAAGTGTCGGCGACGACGTGACGATCGTCGAGCAAAGCGCCAGCCTGCCATCCGTTCCGCGCCTGTTCTGAGTCCAATTGGGGCGGGAGCGTCCGCGCTGTCTCATCCATCGTGCTCCTTCGATCCGCTCAGGATGACGATGGATGAGAAAGCCTTACGCTCTTAGATCCCGCGATGGATTGAGATTGCGGGATACAGGTATTGAGGATACCGTCAGAGGAATAGTGACCGGTCAACCCCGCTCCGTCATCCTGAGCGGATCGAAGGAGCACGGAGCGGGGCCGAACCCAGCACTAGCGACGATGGGTCTTATAAGACTTATACGACGTATGCGCTATCGCGCCCGGTAACCTTTGGCCGTGGACATCTCCGGCACTTTGAACAGCCTCGGCGTGGCGCCCCCGACCGGCGACTGGGCGGTGACGACTCCGATCGACGGCAGCCAGATCGGCGGCGTGCGCTTTGACACGGTCGAAGAGGTCGATGCGAAGATCGCAAAGGCGACAGAGGCGTTCAAGGAGTGGCGCGACGTGCCGGCGCCGCGGCGCGGGGAGCTGGTGCGGATCTTCGGAAACGTCCTGCGCGACAACAAGGAGGATCTCGCGCGGCTGATCACCATCGAGTGCGGCAAGATCATCGAAGAAGGGCGCGGCGAGGTGCAGGAGATGATCGACATATGCGATTTCGCCGTCGGCCTTTCCAGGCAGCTTTATGGACTCACGATCAAGAGCGAGCGCCCCGGCCACACGATGCAGGAGAACTGGCTGCCGCTCGGCCCGGTCGGGATCATCAGCGCGTTCAACTTCCCGGTCGCGGTGTGGGCTTGGAACAGCGCGCTCGCTTTGGTTTGCGGTGATACGTGCGTCTGGAAACCGAGCGAGAAGACCCCGCTGACTGCGCTTGCTTGCCAGTCGCTGTTCGAGCAGGCGGTGATACAGTACGGCGGAGCGCCGGATGGGTTGTCGGCAGTCGTGATCGGGGCGCGAGAGGTCGGCGAGCAGATGGTCGAGGACGTACGTCTCAAACTCATCTCTGCGACCGGTTCGACGCGCATGGGACGCGCCGTCGGCCCTCGCGTGGCGGTGCGATTTGGACGATCGCTCTTGGAGCTCGGCGGCAACAACGCGATCATCGTTACGCCTTCTGCGGACCTCGATGTCGCGCTGCCGAGCATCCTTTTCGGCGCGGTCGGAACTGCGGGTCAAAGATGCACGAGCACGCGCCGCGTGATCGTCCACGAGTCGATGGCCGACGACGTCTACAGCCGCATCAAGACTGCGATGCAAAACTTGCACGACCGGATCGGCAACCCGCTGGACGAGGGCACGATCATCGGCCCGCTGATCGACAAGGACGCGTTCGACAACATGCAGAGGTCTTTGAACGCGGTCAAAGAAAACGCGCAAGAAGTCACCGGCGGAGAGAGGGCTCTCGCCGACAAATACCCCGACGCCTTCTACGCGCAACCCGCGCTCGTCAAGATCGGCGCGATGGACGACACAGTGCGAAAAGAGACGTTCGCCCCGCTCATGTACGTCATCCCCTATACGACGATCGAAGACGCGCTGGAGATCCACAACGCCGTCCCGCAAGGGCTCAGCAGCGCGATCATGACAACCGACTTGCGCGAGGCCGAGTTCTTCAAGATGAACAGCGACTGTGGCATAGCCAACGTCAACATCGGCACCAGCGGCGCGGAGATCGGCGGCGCGTTCGGCGGCGAAAAAGAGACCGGCGGAGGCCGCGAATCCGGCTCTGACGCGTGGAAGGCGTATATGCGCCGCCAGACCAGCACGACGTACTACGGAACGGAGAAGCCCGAGCTGGCACAAGGCGTCAAGTTCGACGTTTAGCCGTGCAGGTCTGGAGACCCGCACCACCATGGAGGACGTCGCTCCGTCGCAGCCAGTACGAATGACAGCAGCTGTTTGGCAAGTTTGGACTTGGTTCCATATCGTTTCCGGTTTATACTCTTACTGCGGCATTTGAATCTGCTACGGCAATGAACAACTTCCCCGCTGAGGCGACGACCTTTTGGGGTCGCGAGCAGGAACTCAAGGACGTCTGTTCGGAGTTCCGGCGCACGAACCTGCTAACGCTCACCGGCACCGGGGGCGCGGGCAAAACGCGCCTGGCCCTGCGCCACGCTGCCGCTCAGTCAGATTCGTTCACCGACGGAGCGTGGCTGATCGAGCTGGCTCCGCTCACAGAGCCGTCCAATGTGCCGCGCGCTTTTGCCGAAGTGTTCAATCTTCGCTGCGATCCAGGCGTGTCGCTCGAAGATTGCGTCACCGAATTTCTAAAGGAGAAAAAAACTCTGCTAGTAATCGACAACTGCGAGCACGTGCTCAAGGCCGTCGCCGACCTAGTCGATCAAATCCTCGACACCTGCCCCGGCGTGCGGATTTTGGCGACGAGCCGCGAGTCGCTGCGCAGCGACCGCGAGACGATGTACGCCGTGCCGTCTCTACCAGTGCCGGTCGGGGACGAGTTTGAGTCAGTGACGCAAAGTTCGGCTGCCCGGCTCTTCGCCGATCGGGCAGCCGCAGTTAAAGAGTTTGTCTTGGACAAGGAGAATGCGCGCGCAGTAGCGGCGATCTGCAGGCGGCTCGACGGCATCCCGCTAGCGATCGAGCTAGCGGCCGCCGCGACCAAACGCATGAGCGTTGAAGAGCTTGTCCTCTGGCTCAACCGCAAGTTCCTCGTCCTGACCGGTGGGACTGACACTCCGCGGAAGCGACATCAGACCTTGCGCTCGCTGATCGACTGGTCGCACGACTTGATGGACGACGGCGAAAAGACCGTTTTCCAGGCCGTTTCGGTATTCCGTGGCGGATGGACGTTGGAGACCGCCGCGCGCGTTTGCGTTATCGGCGGCATTGACGACGTGGACGTTCCTGATTTGCTGTCGTCGCTTGTCGAGCGGTCGCTCGTCGTGAGGGAGGACGGTCGGTTCCGGATGCTCGAGGCGATCGACGAGTACGCCGGCGACCGGCTTTCGGAGTCAGGTTTCGGAGACGCAGTGCGCGATGCGCACGCTCGCGCTCTTATCGAGTTTTGCGAGCATGCTCAGGCTCATCTCAATGGCCCCGACCAAGCCAAGTGGTTCGCCCGAATCGACCGCGAGCACGAGAACATTCGCGCTGCCCTTGCTTGGCTGACCGGAGGAGGCGCCGAGCCAACAGCCGCGCTTCGACTTGTCGCGTCCGCATGGCAGTTCTGGGCAGGGCGCGGCCACCTTACCGAGGGGCGAGAATGGACCGAGTCCGCGCTATCCCTTGAGGACGGTCGTGTGCCGTTTTCAACATTGGGCAACGCGCTTTTGGGCGCCGGATCGCTTGCACGGCTGCAAGGCGACTACGACCAAGCTTCAGCCCGACTGGCCCGCGCCGCTGAACTCCTGAGGCGGTGCAACGAACGCAAGGGGCTCGCGTGCGCGCTCGCCACGCTCGGTATCGTTCGCACGGACCAAGGGCGAAAGGGCGACGCGCGCAAACTGTACGAGGAGGCCATCGACATTCGACGCGATATTGGCGACACGAGCGGAATAGCAAGCTGCTTGAACAGCCTTGCGGCGCTGGCGATCGAGTCCAGCGACCCTCCGCTGGCAATAAAGCTGCTCGAAGAGTGCCTGCGACTGCACATCGAGGTCGGTGACAAGAACTTCGTCGCGCTCACGAAGAAGAACCTCGGAACCGTTGCCGAACACCTCGGCGATTACGACCGGGCGATTGCGCTGTACGAAGAAGCGCTCGAAGGGCATCAGCAAGTCGGCGACCGCGGTCGTGCGGCCGCCGCGACCGCGCACATCGCTACCATTGCGATGAAACAGGGTGACTACAAGACTGCGCGGATGAAGTTCGAGCAGTGTCTGGAAGTGCGTCTTGAGATCGGTGATCGCCGCGGGCATGCCGATCTGTTAGGCGACCTAGCCGTTATCGACATGTGGACGCGAAACTACAGCTCTGCACGAAAAATGGCGGAGGAGAGCTTGAGCATTCGGAGAGGGCTCGGCGACCTGTGGGGCATCGCAAGCTCGCTGCACTATCTCGGCATCGTCACACTGCTCCAAGGCGAGATCGAAACCTCGCGCTCTGCGCTCAAAGAGTGCCTGGAGTTGCGGGAGGGCCTGGACGATCGACGCGGTGCAGTGTACACGCGGCTTTGGCTGGGCAACGCCGCCCTTGCATCCGGCGACCATGATGCGGCCAGAGCAGAATACGAAGCGTCGCTGACAACGTTCCTCGATGTAGGAGACCGGGTCGGAGTGGCACAGACGATCGAAGCGTTCGGCCGGCTGGCTGCAACAAGCTGCCCAGGTTGCGCCGTTCGTATGCTGGCTTACGGCGATGCGAGGCGCAGGGAGCTTCAGTCCAAGCACACGCCGCACGAGAGTGATTGGAACGAAGAAGCCCTGAAGCTAGCGAAGGACGAAATCAGCGAAGAGTTCTTCAAGGGGTGCTGGCGCAAGGGTGCGAAGATGACAGGCGAAGAAGCTGTCGAGTGCGCGCTTCGAGACCGGCGCTGAAACTCAAAGGGGCGTCACCTCGCAAACGAACCGTCATGCGGCGGGGAGAACTAGCACGAACACCGTGTCCCGAAGATAGACGACCAGTCGACCGTCGGTGAGAAAACCGACCGGCCTCGGCACATCGTCGACGCCCTTCGGGTAGCTCGCCTGCCAGACAATCGATCCGTCGCGATCCAAGGCGACGACTCCGTCTGGGTGGAACACGTACACGAACTTCCCATCGTACGCAAAGGTAAGCGCGAAGTCGCTTTCGAATCTGACCTCTGCCATAGTGAGAGGGCGTCCGGTGTCCGTGTAGTAGCTGATGACCAACTCGTCGAACTCTAGACCGTACGGTTTGTCGATTATTGCGATCTCTTTGTTTATGCCGACGTATCCTTGACCTTCAATCCAGCGCTCGTCCGGCCTGCGGTTGATTCTGTAGACCTCCTCGCCATCTGCATCGAAGAGGCCAAGTCCGCTCCACTTTGCGCCCGGCGGCCTCTTGTTCAGAGGCGGATACTCCTTATCCGTCGAGCTCGTCATGTCGAACAACGTAAGTCTCGCCGACTGGAGATCAAGCCTTTTACCCTCCGGCGAAAACCGAATCTTTCCTTCCAGCTTGAACGAGGTTATGAAAACGTGTCCGTCGTCGCTCACGTCGAACCGTGTCCAAGGAGGCGACTGCTCGAAGTCATCCGCCCCAACCACGTACCTGCGCACCAGCTCTCCTCCAGGAGTGAAGCCGTAGACCGTCCCTGACATGCGATCCATGAGAAGAATCAGCGAGTCGCCGAAAACGTTTGTATCAGCAACCTCAGAGAGTTCCACTCCTGAGCGGTCGGCGCCGGTTTCGCTGGAGACGACCCCTTCGCTATCGAGTTCGACCAGGACGTCGTCGGCCAAGAGGCAGACAGTGCCGTCCTGCCTGATGATCGGGATTCCGAAAATGTAGAAGTCCCGACCGTCCTTGAACTTGTGCGCCAACTTCACCTTGACGTTGAAGCTGAGATCTGTGAACACGAGCGACTCCATTGAGCCAAAGTTGTTGATCAGCCAACCGTCTCGAACCGGGACCATATCGGTGACGTACATGGAGCCGTCGTCCCAAAGCTCCTCCAAGTTGTACTCGCGCAAGAATTTTCCGCTCTTCAAGTCATACACAGAGACTTCGTCGGCGATGTTCTCAAGAACGAAGACCTCATCGCCGCGAATGACGACGGCCTCTGGCGACATGATTTCGCCTGGATCGCCTCTCCACCCGTCCTGCACGATCCGCCACAGAATTTTGCCGTGCAGACCGTAAACCGCAACCAAGTCCGCCGAGGAGTATTGGCTCGGCAAGGCACCGTAAATTGCGAAGCGTCCTTGTGACGCCGACAGACCGCCAATCCTCGTCCCGCCGAGCGTGGCGATCTGCGTGTGTGCGCCGTTCGACAAATCGACTCGGTGAATCTCCGCAGGAATTTTGCGGTCGTTGTAGCTCACAGTCACGAGATAGACCGTTCCTTCAGCACGGCAGAAGTGGACTTCTGAACTGTCCGGATCTGGCAGAAACTCAAGCTCTGATTTGCCAACGACTCCACCACGTTTATCGATCTCGATAAGCCCGCTCCAACGCTTGTTGTGCTTCAGAACGACGTAGTTTCCGTCTGCCGTCAGAGCAAACTCCCGCGCTCCCGCGACCGCGCTGGGCTCTGTCGTTACCGGATTAAACGACGAGGCTACGGTGATCTTTTTGACAGGTGCGCTTCTCCAGTCGATCGGCTCAGGTTTTTCAGCCTCTGTCTCTGGAGGTTTGGAGCCGATCTCCGAGACCTTCCAATCTGGAGCGGCACCGACTTCGTATGAAAACTCCCTTTCCAGAAGAACGCTGCGAACAGTAAACGTTCGATCTCCCATCGAGACGACCGTCCCTTCGCGCTGAACCATAGTTGAGAGCTCCGAATGGTCTTCCTTGCGGAACTCCTTTGTGTAGTCGTCCGGCAGGCTCATCTCCCAAATGGTCGATCCGTCAACTCGGGTCAGCGTGAAGCGCGTCCCATACCTCAACCCTCCAGCCGCTTCATACCACTGCGTCAGCACAAGCGGGGTACCGGGCAGATTCTCCGCAAACGATCGCACCCTGTTCGTACCTTCATACTGCGCAGGATCTGCGCCCCGGTTGATGGTTCCATGCTCTAGATCTACGAGCCAGACACCCGCCATCGAAGTGTTGTTTCCTGTCGCGCGAACGTCGATGAGCGCCTGCGCCGTCGGCGCGACGAAGACTATTCCAGTCGCGGTCGGCGACGGGGAAGCGTGCAACATCCGACCAAATTCGCGCGTCCAGATCTTCTGAACAACGATCTCGCCAGCGGCGTCAAAGATCGCCAGCACAAGCTCTCCATCGCCCTCAGAATCGCTCGGACCGAACCCCTCGTAGCCAAACGTGTAACCGAATCCTGCGAAGGTGCCGTCGTCTGCTATCCACACTTCGACAAACGTAAGTGGCAGGTCCTTTTCCCAGACGACTTCACCCTCTTTCCTCAGCCGGTACTTTGCCGGGCCGATTCCATATCGGTGCGAAGGGACGACCTTGATGTGCCAGTCCTCCGAGAGCGAAGTCGCCTCGCTGACGTCGGTATTCCGCCAGAATCGCTGGCCCGGAACCACTTCCGACGCCGTAAGACGCCCTCCGCCACTTATTGCGAGTACCAACAGCACTGCGCTCATCGTCATGCTTTTCATCTTCTCCTCACGGTGATATCTTATCAGAAATCACGTCTGGTAGACCTGATGCAGTGCAAACGAGTGGCAGGAAACCTGCATTGCGAGCAAGCCCCCCTCCATTGTTGTGCGGGTCTCCTGAGCATCACGCATTGCGTCGATGCTCCTGATTTTCGAATGCACGACACTCCTATCTTCGGCGCGTCAAGCCGCGCCGATTGAAAGCGCGGTCAAGCCAGCGCACTCCCAAAAAAATCAGTCCGCAGGCACGAGCCGGATGATCTTGTCAGGACCGTTCAGGATCACGTAAACCGTGCCGTCTTTGTGCACCGCGATGTCTCGCACTCGGCCAAGGCCGTGCAACAGCTCCTCTCGCTCGACCATCTTTCCGTCCTTCATGCGGAAGCGGTCGAGGTTGTTGCCGACTAGGCCGCCGGCCAGCAGGTCGCCCTTCCAGTTAGGAAAAGCTTCGCCGTCGACCACGTCAAGGCCCGACGCGCCGGTCGAAGGCAGCCACCGGAACACGGGCTGCACGTAATCCTCTCCGTCATAGTTCCAAGGAATCCGGAAAGGAGAGTCGTTGTAGTTGATGCTCAGCGCCTTGATCGGCCAACCGTAGTTGCTGCCCTTCACGATCAAGTTGACCTCGTCCCCACCACGAGGGCCGTGCTCGGTGTCCCAAAGAACGCCGTCGAGGTCGAACACCAGGCCTTGGTGGTTGCGGTGGCCGGTCGACCACATCGGATTGCCCTTGACAGGGTTGTCGGCGGGAATGGAACCGTCGAGATTCAAACGCATCACCTTGCCGTACGGCGTCGAGTCGTCCTGCACGCGCATGTTCGTGCCGCGCTCGCCCATGCCGAAGAACACGTGCCCCTCGCCGTCGAACACGATCTTGCATCCGAAGTGCACACTTGCGGTACTGTAGAACTCTTGCCCGGCCTCCCAAATCGTCTCTTGGCTAGTCCATCTCGCCGCTGAACGCGTCGCAACGATCTTTCCGCGATACAGCCTTGTCATCACGCCGCGCCCTGCCTTCACCGGGTCGGCGACCGATATGTAGACCCACCCGCTAGAGTGCACCGAGACCTCCATCTGGCCGCCCTGATTTCGCTGAACCACCGGCGGCAGACCGGTGACGTCGGCGATCTTCCTGCCGCCCTGATAAACGTGCATCCCGCCCGGGCGGTTGGTGACCAACATCAGCCCGTTTGGCAGCCAGTCGAGCGACCAAGGCGTGCTAAGCCCGCTCGTGACGACGTCTTCAACCCTAAACTTGTGCCGCTGCGACAAGTACACGCCATCGACAGATCTTGGCGACCCGTCGCGCCTGCGGAGAAACCGCGATTGCAACTCACGAATGTGAACGACCAGCGACCAGACAAGCTCGTCGCTCATCGTCTCGCCGTACGCATCCATTCCGCCGTCGGGCGAACCGTTCTTGATCGTGTCGTAGAACTGCCGGTCGTAATCCTGTCCGAACAGCTCTCGCGTCAAGAGAGTTTGCGTACCGGCACCGCCGCCGTTGCCGTTCTCGCCGTGGCAGCTGGCGCAGTTCTCCACCCACAGCTCCGTCACCCTGACCCGCTGTTGCCTCTCGTTTGAGTCGTCGGCCCGTGTAAAAAACGAACACGATGTTGCGCCGACGACGGCGACCACCATGAAGATAAAGCTCTTGGTCACCTCGGGAATGTACCCGCAAGGCGCGTTTCGAACAAGGTCGGGCCGTTTTACCGATGGGGTATTACGGCATTGGAGACAATCAATGATGAGAAGAAGGCACAGACAAAGTGGGTTCGCGTCCGTTGCGATACTTGCGGCGGCGATGGTCGCGCCGTTCGCGGCTACGGTCAAATTGCAGCCCGGATTCGTCGATCAGTACCGACACCGCGTGACGATTTCTGCGACCTTGGCGGTGGATGGCGCTCACGATGCTCCAAAATCGCTCGCCGAAGATGGAGACATTCACATCGCCGGTAGAAGCCCCGACATCGGGCTCCGCGTCGTCGCCGAGCCGATGAACGCATACGAAGAGTGGAGAGCCGTCACTCTGGCGAACCAGCTCGAAGAAACCGGGGGCAGCGTGAGCGTCACCGGCGTCTACCGCATTTGGCCCGAGCATCCGGGAACGAACACGTTCACGCAGGGCGAGCCGCTCGATCCGGAGCCCGGCACCAACCCCGATCACATCTTTGAGATACACCCGCTCACGAAGTTCGGGCCGTACGATCTTCTGCACACGCTGCGCATGATCCCCGGCGATCTCACGGGCGACCTTGGCTTCAAGTACAAGAATCCAGTCGACGCGTTTGCGAAGTACAACAGCGCAACCTGCACGATCAAGTACACGCCCGGCGACGAGTTCTACGAAATCGAGATGAGTCAGGTCGGCTACAACTACGTCGCGATCGCGATCGTGCCCGACTTCGATACGATGATGGTGGTCGAAGACGGCACGTTCGTCGAAGCGAAGGTCTTCAACTGGAACGGAGATGATATCCAGGATGCAGTCCGCATGGTCTTCGTGCGGGGCTCTGAGGCCGAGCGCGCGCTGCAGAACTCCGCCCGAGTTCGAACCGTCAGCCGGAAACCAATGCGGATTCTTGCCATGCCGCGCCTGTCGTTCCAACGGATGTGGCAGCTCGCCAAGGACAACCCCGGTTCGGTCACTGCGCCGACCCCATTTGAAATGGTCGTCGTCGGTTACGCAGGTATCGCCAGAAGAAGGTTCTAGCGACCGATCTCGAATTTCTGCCCAGGCTTGAGGCCGGGGACGTAGAACTCGACGTAACCGAGCAGCATCTCCTCATCCGTCTGGTCGCCCCAGCGGACGGTCGCGGTCGGGTCGGGGTTTGCAGGGTTGTTCGCGCTGTTGTCGAACCATCCGGTCGCAGTGATCACGCTTCCCTTCGGCAGGAGCTTCGCCTCGCGATACCGATACACGAGCTGCCAGTTGAAGTCGTAACGCGGCACGTCCAGCAGCACCTCGGTTCGTCCATCCGGGTACTCGACTTCGTATCTGAACGCCTTGCCGCGTAAGTGCATGTGCGGCAGAAACCCGGTGACCATGATGTCTCGTGGGAGCGTCACCGAATTCGAGTCCGAGTGTTTGGGAGCGCCCGGAGGTATCTCAAACCGAAAGTTTGCCAGCCCGTGAACTCGTATCTCGTGCTCTGTCGGCTCCTCTGCGAATCTGAGCGCGAGCTCAGTCTGGTCCTTCGTCGCAACGCCGTTTGGCGTGTAGTGAACTTGGAACATCAGCGTCGCGCCGGCGGGCAGCAACTTCGCGAACCCGTCTGGGAACTCTATGCTGTTGGTTCCTGGAACATAGCCTGCGAAGAAACCGAGCCGGGCGTCGAGGCTGAGAGTCGGCCTGCCGGTTTTGGGGTCGGTTGCCATTACGAACACGAGGACGTGGTGCACGACCTCCCCGTGGGTCGGCTTGATCTCCAATGCATCGATCCACTTGTCTTCCTCAAAGCCAGTCTCTACGCGGAAGTACTTGTACGGCATCTGCCCGGTCGCCTTGACGTCGACGACTTCGGGAATCGAGAACACAGCGTCCGGCTCGCCGATTTCCCACTTGTTGTGGAACACGAGCGGTTTGGGCGCGTCGTCACGGTCGCCTTCTGGCGTGCCGCCGTCGATCCACGTCATCAAATCCGCCTTGTCCCGCGCGCTCAAAGTGCGATCGTTCGCCCACGGGCTGTGACCGTCCTCCGCCGGCGCGGCAAACCACGGCGGCATCGTGCCGTTGTTCACGACAAACTTGATCATGCCCTTGGAGTTGTCCGCCTTCGCGTAGGTGTCGAGCGCGAACGGAGCGACGCCGCCGTCTCGGTGGCAGGTCACGCAGTTGCGCTGCAGAATGCGTGCGACTTGGTCGTAGTAAGTGACCCTCCGCTCGATCTTCGGCGCATCGACCATGAGCAAGCAGCCTGGCGCTGTGGTTGCTTCTACGGCCGGTCTTTCGCCAGCCAGCATTGCGTCGATCGCGTCAGCTAGATACGTGTTCCTCGGCGCGTCGTTCTGATAGCCAAGGCCGTACTGATCGTCCACCGCGCCGCGATAGACGAGCGTCTTCGCCGCGTCGAGCAGGAAGACTTCAGTCGTTGTCCTCACGCCGAGTTCTGCGGCAATCCTGCCTTTGGGGTCCCATATGTACGGACCGTCAAAACCGTGTATGCGCACAGCCGCCTCGATGTCGTCGCGCTCGTCGGCGCTGCTAGAGTTGACGAAGATAAAGACGATCCCCTGATCGCTAAATCGATCCTCGAGCGCCGCCAAAGTTGGCGCGAACTTTTGGGTCACCGGACATGTCAGGTCTGTCATTGCGACGACATACCCCTTGGCCTCCGGCGCAGTCTCGAGTGAGAAAGTCGAGCCGCTGATCGTGTCGCCGGACACTCCTCGCACCAGCCGGCCGATCCCGCTTTCCGCAGCATCTACGACCTTGGGACCAACCCGAATCGGGGCCTGTTGGCTGCTCGCCACGACCGCTCCTACGGCGCTCACCCCGGCACACACCAGCCACAAAATCTTAGAAGGTTCGACCATCACCACACACGTCCTCTCCACTAGAGTATCACGAAGTAGGCCTGGGTTGGTTTCGGATACGCCTGGTTTTGGGCCGGAATTGATTGAAACAGTGCTCCACGATCAGCCTGTGTGAACCAGGCGATTCCAATTTCGTCCGTCAGTACATGGTGCGTTTCGCGTCAGTTCTCGCCGCTCTTGCTCTCTGTTTGGTCGTCGCGGGGCAGGAGTTCCACGAGGGGCTCTCCTACGGCGACAGCGACCAGCAGAAGATCGACTTGTGGATCGCCGATACTGAGGAGCCCGCGCCGCTGGTGATCTTTATCCACGGCGGCGGTTTTCGTGGCGGGACTCGCAAGCAGATCCGTCAAACCGTAGTCGAGCAGTTCCTGAGCCAGGGGATATCGTTTGCAAGCATCGATTATCGGCTGACCGACAAAGGGCCGTACCCGATGCAGATGCACGACGCCGCGCGCGCGGTGCAGTGGCTGCGAGCGAACGCGGCGAAGTTCAACCTTGATAAGGAGCGCGTCGCCGCTTACGGCGGCTCCGCCGGCGCGTGCATCTCGATGTGGCTCGCGTTCCACGACGACATGGCTGATCCGCGATCTGACGACCCGGTCTCGCGCGAATCGACGAGGCTGATCTGTGCGGGCTCTACAAACGGACAACCGACGCTCGATCCGCGTACGTTCTACAAGTGGTTCGACGTAAGAATCTTGGTTCCGCACCCTGCGCTGCTGCCACTCTTCGACATCAAGTCTTACGACGAAGTTGAGAGGCCGGAAGTGCGGAAGTTGGTCGAAGACGCGTCGCCAATCACGCATTTGACCAAAGACGACGTTCCCGTTTTCCTCAGTTACGGCGGGCCGGACTCTGTTGTCACAGATAAAACGAACCCAGGAATTTGGGTTCACCATCCCCGCCTCGGAATCATGCTCAAAGAGCGAATGGACGCGATCGGAATCGAGTGCCACGTGCAGTATCGCGACGGCCCAGCGGTTACTGAGTACCGCAACTTGACGGCGTTCCTAATCGCGAAGCTGAAGGGCTAGAGTCTTAGGTTTTCGATTGCTGCTTAAGGTGCCGATGCATCGCGCAGTGGGATCGAGATTAGCTTGACGGTGCTCGACTGGCCCGTCCGCGCCACTGCTTAGTTACCCGACACTGTCTCGGCTAACTTGACAAACTCCGTATCGGCTCGTCGCCACCGGTACGGCCATGACGGAAGAGCGCTGTACCAAGGCCGCACGGATAGCAGTGTTCCCACAACGTACGCGGCGACGGCGATTTGAACAGTGTGAGAATCGACCCAAAGGATCTGGAGAGTATAGAGAGGATCGGGGAAAACCAAGTGTGGCACAGGCTCCACAGGCCCCAGTCGAGAAAGAAGGATCGCATAGATCGCGATGTAGACGAGGCTGACGATCGTTGTGCCTGGCATGATCCCGGCTCCTACACCGACACCGATGATCGGCCATAGCCGCAGCCCCCCATAGTTGCGGGCGAAGAGCAGCCCGACCCCTAGACCAAAGAACAGGGCCGCGGCGAATTCAAGTATCGCCAGCTCCCGGAAGTAGCCGGCTGACTCGAAGACGCGCGGCAAGTCGGTTGAGGCTGCAGCGATCAGCCCGAAGGAGTAGTTGATGAGCTTCTGCATCGCAATCATGCAGCCCAGCGAAAAAACGACTAGCGCCCAGCCCACCGCGTCCGTGTACCTCCGCACGCGCACGACCCGGCGTTTGCCTTCGCACATATTCAGCAGAGCATGAACAGTCGCTTCTCCATCGCGCCGCTTGCTCAATCCAAACCGAAACCTGTACCAAGGCAGGACACCGTGCTCAACAATGAAGGCACCGGGCTTCCCAGGCGTTCTCAGCTCTTTGACGCTGAGCACGTTTCGCCACTTAACGCTAAAGAGAGGCAGCCCGCGCCCAAGCCCCACGGTCATTCGGTCAGGACTCAAGGCCAACGTCGCGCAAGTCTTCCATGCAGCAACGAAGAAGGGAATGATGAGAACTGACAGTGACACAACGACACTCGGGATAAAATCGCGATAGTAGTTGGCTCGCTCAAACCACTCCGAGGCGTCCGATCCTAGGACCTCCACAGACCCCGTCCAACCAAGCAACAGGGAAAAGTGGTCGAAGATGTTGTACTGTTCCAGCAACATCGCGAGGAAAACGGCCAACGCCCAACCATACACCGGACGCCATCTTCCTCCGATAGGATGAGCGCCATCGCTGTCGCCCGTCCTGTGAAGAGCGAGCAACCACATCGCGAGGGCCATGACCAGCATCAGGCGAAGATCGAGCGCCTCGAGCGGAAGCAAGAGAATGTATACATAGTCGAAGTTGCTCAAGCTGTCTGCGTCGATGAATTGCATCGCGTTCGGCAGCCAGCCCACGCCGCTCAGCCAGAGCGAGAACGCTCCCAACACGGAGATCCAAGTCAGCAGCGAGAGCCAGTTCGAAAACTTGGTGTCCTTCTTTACGCTTGCCATGAACAGCAGCGACGTCACGAACATCAGCATGAGCCAGGGCTGAAGCCCCCTTGCTAACAGGAATCCCGGCACAGACTCGAAGGGCACCCATCCTATCTCAGAAATGAAAAACGTGAGGAGTGCTGGCACCCACAGATAACCGACCAGCTGCGGTATAAATCGCCGGACGGCTCCTTGAACTTTGACAAGTCTCTGCGTCAATCCCATTTGAGTTCCCCGACGCTCATACTACTCGCTCGTCCGGAGTTCAGGAGCGCCTGACGTTGGGCCAGACATCGAACAGTTCGCGCACCTTCGCAATGTCAAAGCTGGACACGCTCTGCAACCGGTCGACAACCTTGAGCGTCGCGTTCTTGCGCTCTTGCATTTGCGTGGTGCCGGCCCGTCCTCTAAGAGCCCGCGACCTTGATCGAGAACAGCTTGAGGGTGCACGACTTGCCCTTCAGCTCCGCTTCGCAGCACTCGACGTACTCGAACCGGTCCCGCGTCATGTGCATGACCGCCTCTTCGACAAGCAGCGGCACTCCCGCGCGCTTGGTCTCGTCCTGGATCCGCGAGGCTGTGTTGACAACGTCGCCGACGATGTTGTCCGACGAGCGGTTGTAATAGCCGATCTTGCCGATGACCGCGCGGCCGAAAGCGATTCCTACCCCGGTGCGCGTGGCATAGCCGAATTCTGGCAGAGAATACTTGGAGAAGACCTCCGCAGCTTCGACGATCTGCAGCCCCGCCGTCACCGCTCTGGCAGACGAGGACCAATGGTCCTCGTCCTCGAATATGCAGAGCGCCCCGTCCCCGAGGAACGCGACGATCTGGCCGTGGTTCGCCTCCACGATCGTGCCTATGCGGTCGAAGAACCGGTTCAGCAGGTGGACGACGTCGAAAGGAAGGCTCCTCTCAGCGAACGGCGTGAAGTCCCTGAGGTCGGTGAAGAGCACGGCCAACTCGCTCTCGTAGGCCATGCCTTCGGCGAGGATCGGACGGTGCTCGGGGTGCTCGGCGAGCAGGCAGCAGACCTTGATCGGCCCTGTCGGGCGAAGCTGGCAGGCGAGCCGCGTCTTGGAATCGTGCCCTCGGAGTGCGAGCGCCTCGACTTCCGCCTGCTCAGGCTCTGGGCAGAACTCGCGGCCCTCGACGATCCCGATGCGGCAGGTCGTGCAGCGCCCGTTCCCGCCGCAGGCGTGAAGGTGGTCGATGCCGTTGCGGATCGACGCCTCAAGGACCGACTCGCCCTCGAAGGCTTCGACCACCTGACCGTCGCTGTACTCGATGCGGGGAATCCTTCGCCTCCGGCGGCAAGCATACCGCTCGCTCAGGCGATGGAGTCGTTGCAGAACATTGGACGCACGCCTGCCATGTCAACGCTCGACACGCTTTCCAGCCCGTCCACGACTTCGACCGCCGCGCCGTTGCTCTCCTTCATTTGTTCGGCTACGTCGGGACGCATTCCAAGCGACTCGCCGTCGAACTTGATCACGCAAAATCGAAGAGGCCTGGGGAAGGGGATTGGCCGCGACCCTCAACCGTCGCACCTCTTGCGACGCTCTTTCAGCCCTTGACCCTAGATCCCCGTTCCTCGAGGGCGAACGGCGCGACAGCCCGTGAGCCCGAGCTATGGATGGGTCGTCCGCTTCGCTGTCGCCAATTGGTCACCCTCGTTCATCGCTCAGCACTCGGCACTCATCCCTCGGACGTGTCGCTGGCTGCGCTGACTCGCGATTCTGACTCTTGCCTTCGGCTGACACTGCAAGACGAGCCGATTCATCGGTCGTCACTCGACCATCGACCCTCGATCACAAAGGCGAACGGCGCGACAGCCCGTGAGCATCCGAGGCGGTGCCTGCGATATCGCGGCTCGCGAGGTCCTTTCCTTCGTCTCCGCTCAGGACAGGCTCGCTCAGGATGACAGCTCGCTCTCCCGATCAATCAGGCAGGAACTCGGTCTTCACGACTCTCCCTTCCTCGAAAAAAACCCTGCCCCAGTCGGCGTTGTACGAAGCGGATTTGCTCCAGCGGTACGTCATATTCCCCTTGGCGACCTTGCGCTCCTCTCCAGTTGGATAGGCAGGCACGACGCGGTCCAATCCGCGACCAAAACCGAGCATGTAACCGTCCATAATCTGGTCGACTTCGTCGATCGTCATGCCGACCTGAATGCTGTTAAGCTTGGCGATGAACTGCTTTCGGGGGTGCCAAGGCGTCAGCATCATTCCAAAGTAGAGAAGAACCGCCAGCGCGCAGACTGCGACCTTCCACCGCGCGAAGTGAAACAACACGAACGGGAGAACGAAGACGATGGCACCAAGGACGAACCCTGTGAAGTACAAGTCCCATCCGGTGCCAACGAAGATATCCATTTTGCCCGCGAACCAAAGCCAGCCCGCGATGGCCAGCAAGAAAAGAACCGCGGACGCCTTTCTCTTCTGTTCTTGGGTCCAGCCTTTCTGCTCCTGATCCATTGGTCTATCTACACAGTACACGGGAATTCGCGCCAATGGCTGAGTTGGACAACGTTGGATCAATTTTCATCAGAGCATATCCAACATCCGCGAACGGCGCGACAGCCCGTGAGCATCCGAGGCGGTGCCGGCGATATCGCGGCTCGCGAGGTCCTTCGTCAGACTCAGGATGACTGCTCGCCCTGCCGTCTCACCCGTAACCCGTAACCCGTTTCCCCGAACCCCGCACCGTGTATGCTATGGTCCAGCAACAGCATGGCTAAATCGGAAACGCTCTACGAGAAGGGCTTTGGGAAGACTTCGCGGCGAGACGCGTGGTGGTTAACGCCGACCGCGACGTTCGTCGTGCTCTCCCTTTTCGTCGTTTACTCCACCTGGGCGGCGCTCCAGAACGCGCACTACTGGCATGGCAACTACCTGTCGCCGTTCTATTCGCCCGAGATCTTCGGCGCCTCGCACCACTCGCTCTTCGGCCCGAAGCCCGGCTGGTGGCCAGCGTTCATTCCATTCTCTCCAGCCTTGATCATCCTCCCGTTCCCGGCGCTGTTCCGGTTCACGTGCTACTACTACAGGGGCGCGTACTACAAGGCGTTCTGGGCCGATCCGGTCGCCTGCTCGGTCAGCGAACCTAAAAAGGGGTACCGAGGCGAGAACAGCTTTCCAGGCGTCATGCACAACGTCCACAGGTACTTCGTGTACGTGGCCGTAATTTTCCTGTTCTTCCTCTCGCACGACGCCTACCTTGGCTTCCGATTTGAGGACGCCGCGGGAAACACGAGCTTCGGCATGGGCGTCGGCTCCCTAGTTCTGTTGCTGAACGTCGTCCTCCTCAGCCTCTTCACTTTCGGCTGCAACTCTATCCGCCACCTGATCGGAGGCTACAAGAACCGCCTCTCGGGAAACAAGCTCCAATCCGCCTGCTACTCCTGCGTTTCAGGGCTGAACCAAAGACATATGCAATACGCATGGATCTCCCTGTTCGGCGTGATGGGCGCCGACCTCTACGTCCGCATGGTTTCAATGGGCGTGATCACCGACGTGAGGTTCTTTTAATTGGCCGACTACAAGACCATCGAGCACGACGTGCTGATCATCGGCGCGGGCGGCGCGGGCCTGCGAGCCGCGATCGAGGTCTCTGCGGCAGGAGTCTCGGTCGGTGTCGTTTCCAAATCGCTTCTTGGAAAGGCGCATACGGTGATGGCCGAGGGCGGGGTGGCGGCGGCGATCGGCAACGTAGACGACCGCGACAACTGGCGCGTTCATTTCGCAGACACCATGCGCGGCGGGCAGTACATGAGCAACCCCGTCATGGTCGAACACCACGCCAAGGAGGCGCCTGCCCGGGTCTTGGAGCTCGAGAAATGGGGCGCGCTCTTCGACCGCACGCCGGACGGCAGAATCCTGCAGCGCAACTTCGGCGGCCACGCTTATCCGCGGCTAGCGCACGTCGGCGACCGCACAGGCCTCGAGATGATTCGCACGCTGCAAGACCACGGCATCCACCAGGGCATCGACTTTCACATGGAGTGCACGGTCGTTACGCTGCTGACGGACGGCGGCCGGGTCGCCGGCGCTTTCTGCTACTACCGCGAGCACGGAAAGTTCGTCGTGTTCAAAGCGAAGGCGGTCATCCTCGCAACGGGCGGGATCGGCAAGGCGTTCGCGATCACCTCGAACAGTTGGGAGTACACGGGCGACGGCCACTCGCTCGCTTACCATGCGGGCGCAGACCTGCTAGACATGGAGTTCATCCAGTTCCACCCGACCGGTATGGTCTGGCCGCCGTCGGTGCGCGGCATCCTCGTCACCGAGGGAGTGCGCGGCGAAGGCGGCGTGCTGCGCAACAGCGAGGGCAAGCGGTTCCTGTTCGACGACATCCCTGAGATGTACAAGAACCAGACCGCGAAAGACGAGGACGAGGGTTGGCGGTATGTCATCGGCGACAAGGATGCGCACCGCCCACCGGAGCTGCTCACGCGCGACCACGTGGCGCGCGCCATCGTCCGCGAAGTGAAGGAGGGGCGCGGGTCGCCGCACGGCGGCGTCTACCTCGACATCGCCTGGATCAAGGAGCACATCAAGGACGCGCCCGCGCACATCAAGAAGAAGCTCCCCTCCATGTACCACCAGTTCAAGGAGCTTGCGGGCGTCGACATCACCCAGGACGTCATGGAGGTCGGCCCGACGTGCCACTACATCATGGGCGGCGTGCGCGTGGACGGCGACACGCAGCTGTCCACCGTCCCAGGGCTCTTCGCCTGCGGCGAGTGCGCGGCGGGGCTGAACGGCGCCAACCGCCTCGGCGGCAACTCGCTCTCAGACCTGCTCGTCTTCGGAAAGCGCGCTGGCGAGCACGCCGCGGAGTACGCGAAGAACAACGGCGACGTCTCACTGGACCAGGGGCAGGCCGACGACGCCGCCAAGCTCGCTCTGGCTCCCTTCGACCGCGAGCCGAACGACGACAACCCGTTCCGTGTCCAGGAAGACCTGCAAAAGACGATGCAGGAGCTGGTCGGCATCGTGCGCAACGGGGACGATATGCGGCAGGTGGCCCCGAAGGTCGCCGAGTTCCGCGAACGGGGAAGGAAGGCCTCCATCACCGGCAACCGGGACTACAACCCCGGCTGGCACACCGCGCTCGACCTCGAACACCTTCTGACGATCTCAGAGACGATCGCCCTCAGCGCGCTCATGCGCAAAGAGAGCCGCGGCGGCCACTTCCGCGAGGACTACCCCGACAAGGACGAGCAGCAAGGCGGCGTAAACACTTTGATACGCAAGGTCGACGGCGCGATGCACGTCGAGCAGATCCCCAAGATCCCGGTCACCGAAGACCAGGCCGCAATCATCGAGGAGATGAAGTAGGCATTGAACTTGGGAGGGCGAGCGTCCCCGCGAGCCGCTTTCGAAGTGCGGTGGTTTATCACCGCTTTTGCTACCGCTAGATCCGTAGTTTGAATAGAAGCTCGAACACATGGAGCGCGGGCATTCGTCATCCTGAGCGGATCGGAGGGACCAAGTGACAAACTCAGTCCCCTCAATCGTCATCCTGAGCGGATCGAAGGAGCACGATTGAGGAGACGGCGCCTTCTCCTGACCTCCCGACAATGCACAGTCACGGTTCAAAAACGATTCAGGCCCGCTACTTCCCGTACAGAATGACTTCGTCGAATTCAGCCTTGACTGTCCAAGAGTTCAGCTCGACAGATAGGCCCCATCCATACCCCGTCCCCACGTCAGGCCTTCGGACGTACCAGACCCACTTCTCTTCTTCTATCATGTCTTCGGGACCTCCGTCAAAGCGCTTCCCGACAAGTTCCGGGTTGATCTCAAACGGGTGATTCCACCTTTCGCCCGTGCTGAACCGGGTTAGTTCGGGCCTGTGCAGCACGAGCACAATCTCGTTCTCGTCATAGTTCATGCTGTGCTCCTCAAGCTCCCGGGCTAAACCCCGCACGTCTTTGCTCTCCGGAAGCGCCTCGTTCACCATGACGTATTGCTGCAACGCCCTCTCTATGCGACGAACTTTCGTCCGTCGATTGTAGTCCGTCATGGCTTCCATCCCCTGGTATGGGTGCTCGGGAATGAGCAAGATCGCCAGGCCCACCGGCACAGTGGCCAAATGAACGACCAACACTCTCTTGACGAACCGCCAGACGTCCTCCGGCTTCTTCGCCCAGCGCCAGACGACCGACTCTAACCAGGCAGATGGCAGCGCGAAGACAGTAAGCAGAACGACAGCGTTCACGAATGGGTTCGGATCCATCCGAGAGCCAACGAAGCTCATGTGAAGGAACGGTGCAAACAGGCCGCCTGCGCCACACGCGACCCCCGTGATCGCGTTGGCACCGATCGACAGCAGAACGCTCTTCGTCCACGACAATTCGATCCATCGACCGATCAGCCAAGCCTCGAGCCCGACCATCACAACGACGTACGCGAACCAGTAACGCAGGTCCCACATCTCCAGCCCGAGCCCCATAGCGCCATTGGCCTGGGCGACCGTCGCCAGACAGAGGATCAGTGCTGCGACTCCCGCCTTGAACCGCATGCAGACAGTATGGACCGACGACTACTGGGTCTGCGCCCTGCACAGACAGTCCCGAACCGTGAAGCCGCCCGGCTCCGGTAGCCCCTTCCTGATCTGCTCGTCCGTGAACGGCGTCTGCGGCTCCAGGTCGGATGGAAGGCGGTCCTGCGCGAGCAGAGGTTCAACCAAACTCTCCGAAAGTATGCGCACCTGCGCCTTGGCAGCGAGCGGCACCGCCATCGTGCGCTCGAAGAACCACGACATCGCGCTGTGCACCCACACGGGCACAGAAAATGTCAATCGTTTCTTGCCGGCCACGCGCGAGATCCGTGCCACCGCCTCGCGCAGGTCCATCTGTTCCGGCCCGGTGATCGGAACAGTCTTGTTCGAGAGCCGCCCTTCAGTCAGCGACGACGACATGACATCGACGAGGTCTTCGACCGCGAGCGGCCGCACGGGCAGCGACCGGAAACCCACCAGCAGGAACACGGGAAAAGTGTGCAGCGCATGGGAGATGTGGTCGAGCATGTGGTCGCCCGCCCCGTAGATCACACCAGCCTTGAACACCGTGTAGTCGAGCCCCGACTTCTGCACGAGCAGCTCGGCCGCGTGCTTCGACTCGTGGTACGCCAATTTACAGTTTGGGCGTGCGCGCAGAAAACTGAGGAAGATGATCTTCCTTGCCCCCGCTCGCCGAGCCGCCTCGATCACGTTGGCCGTGCCCTTCACGTGTACGTGCTCATACGTTTGTGAGCCGATCTCCCGGTTGATCCCACCGAGATGGGCGACGGCCTCGCACCCTTCGAAAGCGCCGGGCAGAGCGTCTACGTCGCCGATACCGACAGGTTTGAACTCCATCCCTGCCGAACTCCGCACCGACTCGTCCCGCCGGTCCACCCCCCGCGAGACAAGCACAGCCTCGTGCCCCTGAGAGACTAGGAGCCGCGCCAGATGCCTCCCGACGAACCCAGTCCCGCCCGTGATCGCGACCCTCATACACCCATACTATCACAAGTTTCAGAAACTATTGAAACCAATGAGGCCGATGGGGTGGCACAATGGGCCCATGATCCGCGGCGTCCACACCATGTTCTACTCGTCCCAGGCCGAGGAGCTGCGCGCCTTCCTCCGCGACAAGCTCGGGTTCACCGCGACCGACGTCGGGGACGGCTGGCTGATCTTCGACATGCCCGAGGCCGACATGGGCGTCCACCCCACAGCCACCGACGACGCCCAGCCTTCAGGCACGCCGGCCATATCCTTCTTCTGCGACGACATCGAGCAGACCGTCGCCGAGCTGAAGCAGAAAGGCGTCGTGTTCAAAGACGGCATCAAAAACGAGGGCTTCGGCCTGACGACGTTCATGCAAGCCCCCGGCAACTTCCACATCATGCTCTACCAGCCGCTCTACAAGAAGTAAACCCGTTTACA